>JBJKPT010000187.1:0-5254 GCA_046706045.1 Desulfobacterales bacterium | reverse complement strand
CATGAAAAAAAAACCAGAGCGGGGGCCGGGGCGGGGGCGGGGGGGGTGGGGGGGGGGGGGGGTGGGGGGGGGGGGGGGCCCGCATCGAAACCCACGTGGAGCACGACCCCGGCCAGCTCGGAGGGTTCCGCGTGGCGTTTCGGCGGAATCTGTGCGGCCACCGCATCGTATCAATAGTCTCCGGTTTCCATCACCCGGAGCGCCGCTTTCTCCAAAACCCCAACGACAAACCCCAGTGTCCCGAAACGTTGGTCGGCCGTCTGGCCATGGAAAAATCGATAGTAAATCTGTTGGACGATCACCGCCAGACGGAACAGGCCGAAGCAATAATACCAGGCGAAGTGATCGACGGCGACCCCGGTTTTTTTCTCGTAAAGTTCGACGATCTGCCGCCGGCTCAGCATGCCGGGAGAAGTGGTCGGCACGGTCCGGATCGTTTTCAATTCCTCCGTGTCCCTCGATTCGACCCAGTATCCCAGGGAGGCGCCGAGGTCCATCAGCGGGTCGCCGATGGTGGCCATCTCCCAGTCCAGCAAGCCGATGATGCGGGTGGGATCGGCGGGATCCAGGATCACGTTGTCGAACTTGTAATCGTTGTGGATGAGGGCGGATCGATCGCGGGCCGGCGGCATGCCGTCCGCAAGCCAGGCCATGACCGGTTCGAAGTCCGGCACGTCCGTGGTCCGGGCATCGCGATACCTTTGGCTCCAGCCGCGAACCTGGCGCGCCACGTAGCCTTCCGGATGGCCCAGGTCCGCAAGGTCGCACTGCCGGTAGTCCAGGTGGTGAAGCGCAACCAGCACCTCCACCCACTGCTCGCAGAGCCGTGCAACCGCCGATTCCCCGAGTGCCGGGGTCTTTGGCAGCTCTTTTCTCAAAATGACCCCGCGCAGGCGTTCCATCACGTAAAAAGGGACTTCCATGACCGCCGGGTCGTCACAAAACGCGAGTGGGGCCGGAACGTACGGGAAAACGGGCTTCAATGCGTTCAAGATCCGGTATTCGCGGTTCATGTCGTGGGCTGTCTTGGCTTTTCTGCCGAACGGGGGGCGGCGAAGGACGAGCTCGGTTTCCCCGACGGTGACCAGGTAGGTGAGGTTTGAAAAACCGCTGTGAAACTGGCGGACCGCCACCGGGCCCTCCAGCCCCGGCAGGCGGTCCTTCAGAAAAGCGGCGATCTTTGCGGCATCCAGCGATTCCCCCCGACGGACCGGACCGGCCAAATCCAGTGCTGTCATCGTTCCGCTCCCTTCCTTGGGTTCCCGCCGCCATAGGCGCGGATGATGGAAATGACAAAATCCCCGTACGCTTCAACGGAAATCTTCCGCCGGTGATATTTCCAGCGTTTCAGGTACCAGTCCTGGAGAAGGGCTTTGATGGCCGCGGCGACCAGTACCGGATCCCTTATGGAAAAAACACCGGTTTCAATCCCTCTTTCCAGGATGCCGGTGAAGATGGCTTCGGTCGTCAACTCCCCCTCGATGGCCCGCTTGCCTTCTTCGGCATTGAAAAACCGGGTTTCCATGTAAGAGAAAAAAAACCATGGCTGAAGGACTTCGGAAAGGTAGAGGTGGCTTCGGACGGCGACGTCAAGGGCACGGGCCGCATCGTCGATGCCGGCCAACTGATCGCCCATCACGCGGGCCACGATGGCCCGGCCCTGGGCCTGAATGAGGGTCAGCAGTTCTTCCTTGTTCTTGAAGTAGGCGTAGAGCCCCCCCATGGACATGCCGCTTTCGGCGCACAGGTCCCGCAGGCTCATCGCGTGAAAGCCCTTTTGATTGGCGAGGTTGAGGGTTGCCCTGAAAATTTTCTCCAGGTTCTTGACCGCCACCTGCTCCTTCTTGATTTTGATGGAGCTGGACCGGCGTTCAAAAATCTCCCGGCAGATGTCCACGGTGGAAACGGCCACCTGGTTTTCAAACGCCTTGAGGTCCATCATGCGTTCCGATCTTTCCTCCCCCGGCTCTCCCATGCTCGGCTTCCGGGAACCGGTCCCTTCAACCCTTGACCTATCCCGGCAGGTTCAACGCCGCTTTCAGGCCGCCTTCGGCATGGGCGCGAAGGATGTGCCGGGCGACGGACATCTTGTGGACCTCGTCGGCGCCGTCATAGATGCGTGCGGCCCGTTCGTGGCGGAAGAAATAGGCCAGCACCGTGTCGTCGGTCATGCCGAGGCCCCCGTGCACCTGAAGCGCGCGGTCCACCACCCGCTGAAGCGTGTTGGCCACCACGAACTTGATAAAGGAGATCTCGTGCCGCGCCGCCTTGGCGCCTTCCTTTTCGATTTTCCAGGCGGCATGAAGGGTCATCAGCCGGGCGGCCTGGATTTCGGCGGCGCTCTCCGCGATCCAGGCCTGCACGATCTGCTTCGATCCCAGGGTTTTGCCGTCGGGGGAGATCTTTCGGGTATTGGCCCGCCGGCACATGAGGTCGAAGGCGCGCTGGGCGATCCCGAGCCAGCGCATGCAGTGATGGATTCGGCCCGGGCCCAGCCGTTCCTGGGCGATGACGAAACCGTGCCCCTCGGGACCCAGCCGGTTGGCCTGGGGGACCCGGCAGTTCTGGTAGAGGATTTCCCCATGGGAGGCGTAATCGGTTCCCCGATGGCCCATGACCGGGATGTTGCGCACCCGGTTGAAGCCCGGGGTGTCGGTCGGAACGATCACCATGCTCGCCTGCATGTACGGGGAGGCCTCCGGGTTGGTGACGGCCATGACAATGGCAAACGCGGCACCATCGGCCGCGGACGTGTACCATTTCTGGCCGTTGATCACGTAATCCTCGCCGTCTTTTTCGGCCATTGTTTCCATCATGATCGGATTGGAGCCCGGCATGTCCACCTCGGTCATGGAAAAGCAGCTGCGGATCGTGCCGGCCACCAGGGGTTTCAGGTATTTCCTCTTTTGCTCGTCGGTTCCGTATTTGTGAAGGATCTCGATGTTGCCGGCGTCCGGGGCCTGGCAGTTGAACACGTAGTGGCCGATGGGGGTGCGGCCCAGCACTTCGGAGACCAGGCCGTGTTCCACGAGATCCAGGCCCATCCCGCCCAGTTCCCTGGGATGGTTCGGGGCCCAGAGCTCCATCTGCTTGACCATCCGGCGTTTTTCTTCCAAGACCGGTAACAGATCCACGAATTCGCGGTTGAGGAATTCCGGTTCCAGGGGAATGAGTTCTTTGTCGACGAACTCGTGGATCATCTCCAGGATCACCTGCATTTTTTCCGAGACTTCAAAGTCCATCCCGTCCATCCTGTATTATGGATTTTCGATCATCGGTGGGTGACCAGCGCCTCTTTGCCGTTGCGCTCCAGATGGCCGTATTCGTTGAAGGTGTCGAGCGTGATGCGCCCGGGGCTGAATTTGAGGCGGGTAATGGAGGCGTTCGTCACCTGCCAGGAAATGGCGATTGCTTTTTCCGCGGAGAGCGCCAGCACGTCGCCGACCGCCGCGGCGATGGGACCGCCCGAAGTGAACACCGCCACGTGGCTGCCGCCGGCGCTGCCGTCCACGATTTCCCGGACCGTGGCGCTCACCCGCCCGGCGAACACGGACCAGGAAACGGGGACATCCAGGCGATCCCGTCCGGATACCCAGCGGGTCATCACCCGGCCGAATACTTTCTGAAACGCCCGCTCGTTGGACATCATGGCGCCGACATCGACGCCAAAGGCAGGATCCTCGGCCTCGATGATCGGCACCAATTGCCGAAGCACCCCTTCGGCATCGTATTCGTCGAGACCGGCCATTTCCATGGGCTCCGGAAAATCGTCCCCCGCGGCCCGAACCATGTCCCGGACCTCCTCGGCGGTCTGCTGCTGCCGCCTCAGGGTTCCGGACCAGCAGGCATCGAAACGGATGCCGGCCTTCACAAAATAATCGCCCAGAACCCTGGCCTGCCGCCGTCCCCGGGCCGAGAGTTCATCGTAGTTCGGGGAACCGAAAGAGGCCTGGCCGTGGCGAATCAGGTACAAAATGCTCATTTCCAGTTCTTTCCCCAAGGCGTCCGATCGTCCGGATCTTTGTGGATGGACACTAAATAACGAATGCGGTGATGGCGTGTCAATAAAAATATATCGAACGCTCGTTTTTTTTATTGATTTGATCCGCCGCCCATGATTAGAAACGATCTCAACCCGGATGGTTCGGTCCAGGCCAAGGCGAGGCCGGAAATCCACCCGAAGGCATACGCGAATATGGGTTTTACCATTTTGGTCTGCATCAAAGCCGTGCCCGATATCCTGCCCGGCGCCGAGTTGGCCGTGGGCGACCGGTGGATCGACGAAACGGGCGTCGACTGGCGCATGAACCTCTACGATGCCCATGCCCTGGAGGCGGCCCTGGCCATCAAGGATGCCTTCGCCGCCGTCCGGGTGGACGCCCTGTCGGTGGGCACCGACCGGGTCCGGCCCACCATCCGGCGGGCCATGGCGATCGGCGCCGATGCGGGCGTTCACCTGGCCGCGGAAGCAACCGGGCGATTGGCCCCGGAAACCATTGCGCTGGCCGTCGCAGGCTACGCCGCAAAAAAAAATTACGACCTGATCCTGACCGGCGTCATCTCCGAGGATGAAATGAACGGGACCACCGGCCCCATGATCGCCGCCGCCCTCGATCGGCCCTGCGCCGCGGCCGCCGTGGGAATCGCCTTGGATCCGGCAGACGGATCGCTTGCCGCCACCTGCGAGATGGAAGCCGGGATGGCCGCGATCGTCCGCCTCACCTGTCCGGCGCTGGTGACGGTGCAGACCGGTTCGAAACCCCTGCGTTACCCGTCTTTATCCAACACGTTGCGATCCCGCCGGCAGCCGATCGATCGCGTTCAGGTAAAAGAGACCTGCCGTTTCGACCCGGCGGCGACCCGGCGGGTCGCCTTTCCCCAACGATCCGCCACCTGCCGGGTGATTGGAGGGGAGCTGGTCCAAAAGGCCGATGCGCTGCTCGCCCTCTTTAACGACAACGGCTGGCTGAAATAGGACGGTTTGAGGTGAGAAAAAAGAATTCCCGCCGCCCCGTTCTGATCGTGGGGGAGACCATTGAGGACCGGCTTTCCGCCGGGTCCGTGGCCCTTGGAAAACAGGCCCGCCTCCTGGCGGCCGTGCTCGACGGCGAAGCGCTCGGGGTTTTGACCGGCCTCGACAACATGCCGGCGGCGCAACGCTGGTCGGCCGCGGCCGGGATACCGGTCGTGGTGTTGACGCATCCGCGTTTGCGCTACCCCAACCCGGCCATGACCGCTACCGGACTTCTCGCAT
>JBJKPT010000186.1:0-2354 GCA_046706045.1 Desulfobacterales bacterium | reverse complement strand
CTTCAACGCCTCGGTCAACACCGGCACCACCTCGAAGAGATCGCCCACGATGCCGTAGTCGCATTTTTCGAAGATCGGCGCGTCCTTGTCGGTGTTGATCGCCACGATGACCTTGGAGGTCTTCATCCCGGCGAAATGCTGGACCGAGCCCGAGAGGCCGCAGCCGATGTAGAGACGGGGGCTCACGGTCTTGCCGGTCTGGCCCACCTGCATGGCATGGGGGGCGAACCCGGCGTCCACCGCGGCCCGGGAGGCGCCCACGGCCCCGCCCAGCACCGCGGCGCAGTCCCGGAGGATCCGAAAGTTCTCCGCCGATCCGATGGGCCGTCCGCCGGTGACGATCACACCGGCCTCGGTGAGGTCGACGACATCCGATGCCTTCGTTTTTTCCTCCACGATCCGCACCCCGTGGGCCGGTGCTTCCACCGTTGCGGCGAAAGTTTCCACCCGGGCGGTGCGCGGGGCGGGTTCGGCCTCCACGGCGTTGGGCCGGATCGCGCAGAGGATGAGGTCCGTGTCCATGGCGATGGTGGCCCGGGTCTTGCCGGAGAAATGGGATTTCGTCACGGTCTTTGCCGCGAGATCCACGGCCAGGCAGTCCAGGGCAAGGGGCAGGTCCATGAAGGCCGCGAGCCGTGCAAAAATATCCCGCCTTCGGCGCTGGCCGGCCCGAACAGGGCCTGGAGGCCGTGGCGGGCCAGGGTGTCGGCCAGGGCCCGGGCCAGAACGTCAGGGACCTTCGAAAGGTCGATGCCCGGCCCCGCGATCTTCAGGATCCGGGTCACCCCGTATTCCCCCAGAACCGTTTCGAGACCGTCGGCCGCAGGGTCCGTGACCAGGGCCGTCAACCCGTGGTCACCCTGCTTTCGGGCCGCGGTGATCACGCCGAAGTTGGTCTCTTTGACCTGGCCGTTTTCCGTTTCGATCCAAATGCCAATCTCTGCCATCGGTATTCTCCTTCAGGTGCGGGTGTTACAGCACCTTTTCTTCCTGTTTCAGGATCCGAACCAGCTCTGTCACGGCCGTCTGCACCGGGCCGTCGAGCATCTTCGCTCCGGCGCGGTCCGGCACCTTCTCGAGGCAGATCAGCCGGGTCGAAGCCGCCGGCGCATCGGGGACCAAGACACTCAGGGGCATCTCTTTGATCTCTTTTTTCTTGGCCTTCATGATGTCGGGAAATTTCGGGTAACGGGGTTCGTTCAATCCCTTGGTGGCGCCCAGGACACAGGGCGTGTCGAGTTCCAGGGTTTGCCGGGCACCGCCGCCCGTTTCCCGCTGGACGATGGCTTTCCCGGTCTCGAGGGCAAAGGTGGCGATCTCGTTGACCACGGGCATTTGCAGGGCCGCGGCCAACCGGTAAGGGGTTTGAAACCCCTCGGTGTCCACCGCGCCCTTTCCGGTGAAAACGATGTCCGGGGTGCCGTCCTGGAGGATGGCCGCCGCCAGCGCCCGGGCCGTGACCGAGCTGTCCAGAAACGCTTCTTCCACCGTGACGAGGATTCCCCGGTGGGCGCCCATGGCCATGGCGCTTCGCAGGGTGGCCGCGGCCGCGGGTTTGCCCACGCTTACCACCACCACCTCGCCCCCTTGCTTTTCCGTGAGGCGGACGGCCTCTTCCACGGCATATTCATCGTAGGGGTTGGCGATAAACTTGCAGGCCGTATCGTCGTAGCCGTTCTCGCCGACCAGCTTGATGTTGGCCGCCGTGTCGGCGACGTGTTTGACGCACACATAGATTTGCATATCGGCATCCTTCCGGCGGGCCCGCCGGGTTTGGGCCGGGCCGCCGGTCTTTCGCATCGCCGTGGCGGGCAGGGGGGAGGGACCTGCCCGCCGACCGGCGACCCGCTGGGTTTTCGAACGGAGCGGTTACGATTTCATCTTTTCGTTTTTGGGGTCGTAGAGCGGCATGGCCGCGACTTCGGCCGGCCGCATCTTCCCGAGGATTTCCACCGTGAGCCGGGTTCCGGGCGCGGCCAGAGCCGGTGGCACGTAACCGAAGGCGATGCTCCTTTGGACCCGGTGGCCGAAGCCCCCCGACGATGTCATGCCCACCCGGGTCTCACCGTCGAAGATCGGGTTGTACCCGAGGGCGTCGGCATCTTCGGCAACGATGACGAGCGCGACCAGGGTCTGCCGGATTCCGGCCCGTTTCTGTGCCTCCAGTCCGGCCTTTCCGGTGAAGTCCTTGTTCCACTTCACGGTCCAGGCCACGTTGGTTTCCAGCGGCGTGTGGTGGACGTTCATCTCGCTCTTCCAGCCGAGGTAGCCCTTCTCCAGGCGCATCGACTCCATGGCGTACATGCCGAACATCCTGAGGTCGAAGCGTTTTCCGGCCTCGGTCAGGGTCTGGT
>JBJKPT010000185.1:0-2686 GCA_046706045.1 Desulfobacterales bacterium | reverse complement strand
TCCCCCTGGCGGCCCACCCCCTGATGCCCCACGAAGGCGGGTGCCTGCTGATGAAGTGGATGTTCGGCACCCAATGACCAATGACCAACGCCAAAGGAGGTGCGCCATGCCCAATGCGTCCCGTCCGTTGAGTCCGGAGGAAATCACCCGCTACCGCACCCTGACCCGTGAGAACATCGATTTTCTCATGAACCGGTACAACCGGGTGAACCGCTGGGTGATCGCCGACATGATCCGCAGGAGCCGCTACCACCATCCGGACAAGATTGCCCTTGTTTACGGTGATCGGCGCCTTACGTACACGGAACTGGACATCGCGAGCAACCGGGTGGCCCATGCCCTTATCGGCGCCGGGATCGAAAAATACGACCGGGTGGCGATCCTCGCCCATAACACGATCCACCACGTGATCACCTGGCTGGGGTGCTGCAAGGCGGGCGCGGTCTATCTGGCCATCAATTATCTTTTGACCGGAAAAGACATCGCCTATTGCATCAACCACTCCGAGAGCAAACTCTTCATCGTTGAGGACGCCCTCTACGGCCTGGTGAAGGATGTGCTGGATCATCTGCCCACGGTCCGGTCCTTCATCTGGTCCGACGACATGGCCGGCGATCCCCCGCCGGATTCCCGGTTCAGGGATTTTAACGCCTGGCATGCCGGGGCCCCGGAAACCGCTCCCGACACCTGCCTTCGCATCGAGGACCCCTGCCAGATGACCTACACCAGCGGCACGGAGTCCCTGCCGAAGGGCGTCATCATCGGAAACCAGGCCCTCATGGCCCAGTACATGGGCTGCATCGTCGACG
Organism: Desulfobacterales bacterium; assembly: GCA_046706045.1. GTDB lineage: Bacteria > Desulfobacterota > Desulfobacteria > Desulfobacterales > JBDRRP01 > JBJKPT01. The sequence continues at coordinate 1,877 of JBJKPT010000185.1, read as the reverse complement.
GCGCCTATGCCGAAACCGACATCAACGTCAACGCCCTGCCCATCTACCACTGCGCTCAGCGGGACGTGTTTCTCAACCCGGTCTTCTGGGTGGGGGGCACCAACATCCTCATGGCCCCGGACATCGGAAAGATCCTCGAGGCGATCGCCCATCACAAGGTCACCATGTTTTTTGCCCCGCCCACGGTCTGGATCGGCCTCCTGCGGCACCCCGATTTCGACAACCACGATCTCACGAGTCTCCAGAAATGCTACTACGGGGCGTCCATCATGCCGGTGGAGGTCCTGAAGGAGATGCTCAAGCGGCTTCCCGGGGCCCGCATCTACAATTACTACGGCCAGACGGAGCTCGCCCCCTACCACACGATCCTGAAGGCCGCCGACGCGATGACGAAGCTCGGCTCGGCCGGCATGGGAGGGCTCAACATGGAGACCCGGCTGGAGGACGAGACCGGGGAAGCCGTCGAGGCCCCGGGAGTTCCCGGAGAAATTTGCGGCCGGGGGGCCCATGCCATGATCATGTACTTCAAGGACCCGGAAAAGACCGAGGCGGCCATGCGGGGCGGGTCGTTTCATTCCGGCGACATCGGGGTCCGGGACGCGGATCGCTACATTTCCGTGGTGGACCGGAAGAAGGACATGATCAAGACCGGCGGGGAAAACGTCTCCACCCGTGAGGTCGAAGAGGCCATCTACCGGGACAAACGCGTGGAGGAAGTCGCCGTGATCGGGGTGCCCCATCCCAAGTGGGTCGAGGCGGTGACCGCGGTGGTGGTCCCCCGGAAGGGCGAGACCATCGAACCCGGCGAACTCATCGAGGGGTGCAAGGCCCATCTGGCCGCGTTCAAGGTCCCCAAGCGGATCGTCCTCGTGGACGCCCTGCCCAAAACGCCCACGGGAAAAATTTTAAAACGCGAGATGCGCGTGCGCTACAAGGATCTGTTTTCGGGTTGATGCCCGAAAGACCGGGGCGAACCCTTCTTTTCACCGCATCGCTTCCCGGACGGACCCGCGGGCACGGCCGGGTCTTATCCTTTTTTAAAGTCCTGACGCGATGAGGGGCTCCTCAACGACATCCAAATCCAAATTGAAACCGGGATCGGTATCGAAATCCGAGATCCGATCCCGATGGACCAAATTTGTCCATCCCCCATCCTTTTTTCCCAATTGTTTCCGTTTGACCGCCGATGTATGGGATCTGTCCTTTTCTGAGAATCCGTAAGAAGGATCGGGGCAGATTCAGATGAAACTCGTCGTGCGGGACGTGGCAACCCTTTTTTCCGTGTCCGAAAAAACCGTCTACCGGTGGATATCCCAGGGAACGCTTCCCGCCCACCGCATCAACGATCAGTACCGGTTCAACCGGGTCGAGCTGATGGAGTGGGCCGCGGCCCAGCGGGTGCCCGTTTCGCCGGCCATTTTCAAAGAGGACGATCCCGGCACGCTGCCGGGGCTGGAAGAGGCCCTTCAGGCCGGAGGCGTTCATTACCGGGTCTTTGGCGAGGACAAACCGTCGGTTCTGGCCGAGGTCGTCCAGGTCCTGCCCCTGCCCGAGGAGGTGGACCGGAAGTTCCTTCTGGACGTGCTCCTGGCCCGGGAATCCCTGGGCTCCCCGGGGATTGGCGACGGGGTGGCGATCCCTCACGTGCGAACCCCCATCGTCTTGCACATCCCCCGGCCCGTCGTGTGGCTCTGTTTCCTCGAACACGCCATCGCCTTCGATGCCATCGATCAGAAGCCGGTGCACACGCTCTTCACCATCGTGAGCCCGACGATCCGCGCCCATCTGAACCTGCTTTCCCGGCTTTCCTTTGCCATGCAGGATTCCGGGTTCAAGGAAACCATCCGGCGCCAGGCCCTGCGGGAGGAGGTCTTTTC
>JBJKPT010000184.1:0-7732 GCA_046706045.1 Desulfobacterales bacterium | reverse complement strand
TCAAGTTTCCGCGGGAATTGAACTGGATCACGGGCGTATTGCTGCTGGCGACCACGGCGGCGATGGCGTTCTGCGGTCAGATCATACGCTGGGACCAGAACGCCGTATTCGGGTTGGTGGTCGCCGCAAAGATGGCCGGACACGTTCCGCTGATCGGCACGTGGCTTGCTCACTTCATCATCGGCGGGGATGTGGTGGGATCCTACACCTTGAGCCGTATATTCGACATGCATGTCTTTATCCTGCCGATCCTGCTCGTGTCCCTGCTTGGCCTGCACCTGTACCTGGTGCTGCGCAACGGTGTATCCGAACCTCCCGTGCCGGGCCGCGGGGTGGATCCCGCGACGTACCGTTCGGATTATCACGACATGCTGGAGAAGGAAGGCGTTCCGTTCTGGCCGACCGTCGTATTGCGCGATTTCGTATTCGCTCTCGGCGTGGTCCTCGTCGTGCTGGTGTTGGCGCGGGTGGTCGGTCCGATCAAGCTTGACCATCCGCCCGATCCGTCGCTGATCAACGCGCACCCCCGTCCGGACTGGTTTTTCTGGTGGCTTTTCGCCATGCTTGCCCTGATGCCGCACGCTCTCGAGAACTATTTCATGGTCTTGACGCCCGTGGTGATCGGTCTGGTGCTCTTGTCGGTCCCGCTGGTGAGCAACCGCGGGGAGCGCCACCCGTCGCGAAGACCCATGGCGGTGGCTGCCGTGGTATTCATCATCTCGGGAATTGCCGCTCTGACCGTGGCCGGATGGAATGAGAACTGGTCCCCCCGGGTCAATGCCCCTCCCCTGACTGCGGATATTATCGGGGCTTCTTCCGGTCCGGTATATCAAGGGGCCATGGTTTTCAACAAGATTTGCCTTTTCTGCCATACCATCGAGGGCCATGGAGGAAAGAGGGGACCGGATCTGACGTGGATAGCCGACCGGCTGACCCGCGACCAGCTGACACTGCGCATCATGAACGGCGCATACAACATGCCGGTATTCGGCCGCATCCTTTCCACCGAGGAAACCGAAAATCTGCTGGACTTTCTGTCGACCCGGAAAAGATCCGGCTTTGCGATAGGTAACCAACCGCCGGCTGTCCCGCCCTCCGGGCCCCTTACCCAGGCGGCAAGGCCCGCAAGCGAGGCGCTTGCGATCCCAAAAAGCAAGGGAAACCTGAGCGCGGCCATACCATCGCGGGCAAACAGCCGGTAGGGCCTCGCTGGAAGGTAATATACGCGGTGGTAAGCCCAACACCGAGGAAATTCCGCCAGGCTTTCGCGCCATCTCTCACGAATTAAAAAATATTTATGGAGAATCCATATCTATGAATAGCCAAGCACACTCGCGCAGGACAGTCGTTTTTTTTGTTATACCCATTCTCTTCCTTGCCGGAGGGTTCGCCGCGGGTTGGCTCTTTCATCCAAATCCGCCCCGCCGGGGACCGGCGCCCCTGCCCGTTTTGGGACAGGCACCGGACTACACGCTGACCAATCAGTTGGGACAGACCGTATCGTCTGCATCCTTCCGCGGCAAAGTGCAGGTCGTGACCTTCCTGTTCACCTATTGCCGGGGCTACTGCCCGCTGGTCGCCCATAATTTCATGACCCTGGAACGACAGCTCAAGCTCTCGGGGATGGCCGACGAGGTCCAGCTTGTGGCCTTCAATGTAGATCCCCAAAACACGGGCCCCGCCGAGATGAAGGCGTTCCAGGAGCAATACGGATGGAAACCGGACAATCGCCGCTGGGAATTTTTGACGGGTTCCTCCAATGACATTCACCGCGTTGTAACCGATGGCTTCCACGTCTACTACAAGAAAGTGGTCGATACCGATGATGCGGACGGCAATGCAACGGAAGGCGATGTCATCCCGGAGCCGGTCGTCGTCAACAAGCTCGCGGATAAAGCCGGCGTTGATTACGACATCGTTCACAACGACTTGCTCGAGATCGTTGATACCCGGGGCCGAATCCGCAAAATCTTCACTGATGCGGACCGGGTTTCAGACGACCAGATGATGGCTGTGATTGAAAGGTTGCTTCTAGACCAAAAGAATGCGGCGCAATGATCATTCTTTTAATGGGAACCGGTAGTCAATCCACCATAAAAATGAGGTGGCGTGATGATGAAGAAATCAGCAGTGTTCGTTTTTGCACTGATCTTCGCGCTGGGACTGGGCGTCTTGAATGCCGAAGCGATGCAAATCATGAAGACCGCCACCGTGGATGGCCTGCGTATCGAACTGCATGTCATGAAGGCGGAGCCGTTTTATACCGCCGAACAGGTTAAAGCCGACCCCAAGCTGGAGGGCATGCTGATTATCGGTGGCGCAAAACCATTGGCGCTGGATGCCAAAGCGCATCCCAACTACCATCTGATCGTGCATGTGTTTAATGCAAAAACCGGAAAGCCCCTTTCCAACGCCAACGTCAGCATGATGTACCAGGCAGAGGCGCAGGGCAAGCCGGTGGGTGTCGGCACGAAAGTGCCGGTCGTCGTCATGCAGGTGATCGGGAAGGGTCCCGTAAGTACACATTACGGTAACAATGTCGTACTGCCCGACGGCGCCTATGTCGTACGGGTCGTTGCAAACGACAAAAAAGCGGTCTTTCACATCAAGGTGAAGTCCAAGAAAGAGAAGAAATCAGAAATGTAAAAAGAATGGGGACGTCTATGATTTCATGCATTTCTTCTCAATTGGGCCAGGCTCCGGTGTCATCCCGCTTTTGAGATACGGTGTTTGCGGGACGGCAGGCATTTCTCAGCGCAGACCGGCGGAGGGGGCGGCCGTGAGTCAAGTTTGCATTTGGCAATACTTCCGACGGAGATTGTAACGGTGGAAGAAAAAAAAAGCGGGTTCTGCGAAGTTTGCAATAAACGCGTCGTCGTTTTTAGAAAAGGAATAAATCACATTTTGCACCTCATCATGACGATCCTGACTTCGGGCTTTTGGCTAATTGTCTGGATAGCGTTGGCTGTAAGAATTGGCGGCTGGAGATGTTCGGAATGTGGTTCAATGAAAATTAGTCAGGTAAAATAGGCATCCCATCATTGTTCCCAACCCGCCCTTTGCGAATTTTTTTCCCGTTGATTTTTTATCGGGCACCGCTTAAATCAACGGACCCGGAACCATCGCCTAAAATCAAGAATAAAAAGTGAATGGCCAACTCAAAATCAGGGTTTTCGGTCGAGATCAAGGCGAGACCGGGAACCAACCGCCAGGCGTACTCAAGCATGTCGAGGAATTGAGACGGGGGCACAACGCCGGTATCGGATGAGAAGACCATTTTGCGATGATGCCCAATGCCAAGTGTGGAGACCGACCCTTCGTCCTTTGCGGTTGTCCCCATTTTCCTACACAATTCCGAATCCCGAAAGTTGAGTAATGGCAAAACCCTCCAAAAAAAGCAAGCGATTGGCTGGCGTGACCGCAATGGCGCTGATCGTTTCCGCACTGGCAACCTGCTGGACGGGGAATGAATTGAGCGCGCAAGCGGTTGCCGAAAACGCCGGAAAGCGTCCGGTTTTGTTTCTGGGTAATCAGTCGTTGCCGCCAATAAACTTTTTGAAAGACGGTAAGCCTACCGGCGTCGTGGTAGACCTTGCCAAGGCGCTTGCGGGACATATGCATCAGCCCGTTGAAATCAAACTCATGGACTGGGCCGAAGCACAAAAGCTTGTTCTGGAGGGCAAGGCTGACGCACTGTTGCAAATCAACCCAAACCCGGAACGTCTGAAATTCTATGATTTTTCGAAACCTCTTCTGACCTCTAAATTCACGATATTCACTTCCGCCGATCACTTTGGGGTTGCTTCCATCCATGATCTGCGAGGATTGAAGGTTGGCGTCGAGAAAAAGGGGTTGCCGATACTTTTACTGCAAAAAGACCCCCGGATCATCGTGAAAATCATCTCGGATATCGCTCAAGGTTTCAGGATGTTGGTGTCGGGCACCGTGGATGCGGTGGTCGCGGATCGGTGGGTGGGCAGCTATATTCTGGCAGAAAACAACATTCGAGGCGTGAAATTGATTGAGGCGCCCATCAGCCAAAGTTTTTCGGCGATTGCCGTGAAAAAAGGAAATACCACTCTGCTTAAAGACATCAACGCGGGCCTTGCCGATATCAGACGGGATGGCACGTATGACAGGATTCTCAAAGCCTGGCAGCCCGATCAAGTCGTGTTCAAGACACGCGAACAATTGCGCCAGCAGGCTTGGCTGGTTGCGGTTATCTCGGCGGCATTGATCGTAGCCTTGGTCGGTCTTGCAGTGCTTGTTAGGGAAATTCGGCGGCGCAAACGCGCAGAGGCGACGCTGCAAGAGAGCGAGGAGAAATACCGTTCTTTGTTCAACCAGTCGGTTGAGGGCATTTATCTGCATGATTTTGAGGGGTGCATCCTTGACGTAAATCAGATGGCTTGCTCGCAGTTAGGATACACCAAGGACGAACTGTTGCAGCTGAACCTATTTGACCTGATTCTGAACAACGGTGACACGGTAAATTTGTCAAGGGACAAGATCCTGCGCAAATGGAAACAATGGCAACCGGAGCAGAGGTTCACCCTGGAGTCGCGATATCGGCACAAAGATGGATCCGTTGTTCCCGTTGAAATATCCACCGGTATCATCCGTTGCGGAGATAGGAATCTTATCCTGGCAATTATCCAGGACATCTCAGTGCGCAAGCAGGCGGAGCTCGAACTGGAGAAGGTTGTTCGGGAGCTTCGCAGCTCATTGGTTGAAATTAAAACCTTGCGCGGCATTGTCCCGATATGTTCAAATTGCAAGAAAATAAGAGATGATGAGGGCTTTTGGAATCAAGTTGAAGCGTACGTTTCCAAGCATACCGACGCAACGTTTTCCCACAGTATCTGCCCTGAGTGCATGAGGAAGTTATATCCGGAATTTTGGAAAGAGAACTGACCGCATAAGCTGAGACAATAGAAAGAGCCACTTGCAAGCCAACCGCTATAAATTTGATTTGTCCGCCCCCCCCACCTTTTCGTATTTTTTTGCTGCTATCAGGTTCATGCAGGGGTCCTGCTGAAAATAGAGCTTTAGTTCCTCGTAGAGCTCCGGGTGTTTTTGCTTTAACGAGATGGGCTTTTCGAAAAAGCACTCGGTGGCGACGGCAAAAAATTCCGCAGGGTTGGTCGCGCCGTATTGATCCAGCACGGTGGCGCCGCCCTGTTCCGCTTCCTGCCGCAGCTCCGCGTATTCCTTGCCCAATATCCGAGCCCAGGCGACATACATCGTTCGGTGAGGAAGGGGAGGAACGCCGTTTGCCCGGCCATCTTCCGTATCCAGTTGATGAGCGAATTCGTGCAAGACCACATTGTGCCCGTCATGAATATCCCCGGCATTGGTCCGGATATGATCCCAGGATAAAATCACCGCCCCGCGCTCCCAGGATTCCCCAAGATGAGCTTGCTCGGTTTCGCCATAGTGCCCCGGGGCCAATTCCATGTATTTCTTCGCTATGAACGCGCTCGGATAGACGATAATCGAGTAGAGCCCAGGATAATAATCGGTTTCCCGGTGCAGCAGGAGAACACAGGCCTGGGCTGCAATGGTGAGCTTTATTTCATCGGTTATCTCCAGCCCACCGCAACCCTCAAAATTCTTCTCGGACAGGAAAACAAGAATGTGCCCCTGGAGCTCAATCCGGTCTGCTGCTGATAATCGCTGGTATATGGGCACATTTTTTTTGATTATTTCAAGCCATCCAACCGGGAAGGGCTTGTTTCGAAGTTTTTCCCGCCGCCGTCTTTTGAATCCAAGCATGTTGCCTGCCGCCTCCGCTGTTTTTACCTTTTCTATCAGGCCTTGGGGGTCGGCCCCTTCAGAGCCGTATCCTCACGGCCCCTCAATTATAAGTCGAGTTTTTAGTATTGAAAATCCCTGCCAGTTTCGCTAATAAAATAGCGATGGATCGGATCCGGGCCTCGCCGCGCAATTGGAAACGTATAAACCGATCAACCTCCCTGCGAACCCTTCGTATATTTTTATGCTCTAACAACGGCAACAAAGGCCGTCGGGTCATGGATTTATGGAAATCCGTTGTCTTTATTACCGATTCTCGGTCCCTTAAAACCGACGGTCCCATAAAGAGTTCTCAAACCGTTATACCGGTCCGGGATCGGGTCCGGCGCGACGGGTCAGGCATTCGGAAGATGTCGAATTTACTGGATAGACAGCGCATCACGGCGTGCCCGGCGTTCGCCGGAATGGTGGAAAAAGGGAAGAAGCGACTTTTTATGACTTCATCGAAATTGGAGGTGCAATGATGGCGGAACGTCAACTTAAGCTGCTGAGCAAGGGTGGAAGGTTTTTCGAGTGTCCCCGGTGGCACCAGGGCGAGTGGTGGGTTTCCGACTTTTACAACCACAGCGTAAACCGGATTTCAACGAGTGGCGCGAAGCGGGTTGTGCTGAACGTGGAGGGACAGCCCTCCGGGCTTGGTTGGATGCCGGATGGCTCTTTGCTCGTTGTATCCATGAAAGATCATCTTCTCCTCAGGGTCGGAAAAGATGGCAAAAAAACCGTGCATGCGGATCTTACTCCCTTTTGCGGCGGCCACCTGAACGACATGGTCGTCGATTCCTCGGGAAGGGCTTTTATGGGCGACTTTGGATTCGACCTCATGGGAGGGGAAGATCCAAAACCCACAGGAATCCTGCGGGTCGATCCGGACGGCCGCGTCACCCAGGCGGCAACCGATGTCTACTTCCCGAACGGCATGGTGATCACTCCGGACCGCAAGACGCTGATCGTTGGCGAGACGCTGGGCTGCCGCTACAGTGCGTTCGACATTTCACCGGACGGATCCCTCTCCCGACGGCGGGTTTGGGCGCAGCTCGCCCCCACGCCGGAGCTCGGAACCTTTGCGGAAACCCTGCCGAAGGTCACCGTCGCACCGGATGGCTGCTGTCTGGATGAAAAGGGATGCATCTGGGCCGCCGACGCCATCGGGGGCCGTGCGATTCGTATCGCCAAAGGCGGAAAAATCATCGAGGAGATCCGCCCGCCGGAGGGGCTGGGCATCTTCGCCTGCATGCTCGGGGGCAATGACGGAAAAACCCTGGTTCTTTGCTGCGCGCCCGACTTCTTGGAACACAACCGGATCGCGGCCGAAGAGGCGTGCTTGTTCCAGGTGACGGTGGATGTGCCTCATGCTGGCCTGCCCTAAGGCCAGGATTTTCTGTGCTCGCGGATCGCTCGCCTTCAAAAGGTGACCATGGCTCATGGAAAAGGGGGCTGTATGAAATTTGTCGTCCTTGGCGGGGCAGGAGATATGGGAAGTGAGGTTGTTGCCGATCTGGCGGAGTTCTCGCCCGAAAGCAGGGTGATCATCGTCGATCTAAGAAAGGATGTTGCGGAGAAGAAAGCAAAATCAATTGGGCTTAAAAACATTGCCATGGAACAATGCGATGTCAACAAACGCGATGATGTGTTGAGGATATTGAAAGGGGCCAGTGTCGTTGTCAATTGCGTGGGCCCATTTTACAAATATGAAAAGGTTATCCTGCCTTTGGCCATCGAAGCCAATGTGGGTTATGTCGATATTTGCGATGACCACGATGCAACCGAACGGGCACTCTCATACAGCGACATGGCGCGTTCAAACAACGTCACGGCACTGATCGGTATGGGATGGACGCCGGGCATAACGAACGTGCTCGCCCGATACGGGGCAAACAAACTCGATACGGTGGAGTCCATCAACATCTATTGGGTCGGG
>JBJKPT010000183.1:0-3278 GCA_046706045.1 Desulfobacterales bacterium | reverse complement strand
GTGATCGGGGTGCCCCATCCCAAGTGGGTCGAGGCGGTGACCGCGGTGGTGGTCCCCCGGAAGGGCGAGACCATCGAACCCGGCGAACTCATCGAGGGGTGCAAGGCCCATCTGGCCCCCTTCAAGGTCCCGAAGCGGATCGTCATCGTGGACGCCCTGCCCAAAACGCCCCCGGGGAAAATTTTAAAACGCGAGTTGCGCCTACGCTACAAGGATCTGTTTTCGGGTTGATGCCCGAAAGACCGGGGCCGAACCCTTGTTTTCACCGCATCGCTTCCCGGACGGACCCGCGGGTCCGCCCGGGTCCTATCCTTTTTTAGAGTCCTGACGCGATGAGGGGCACCTCAACGACATCCAAATCCAAATCGAATCGGGATCGAAATCGGGATCGGATCTCGGATTTCGATTCCGATCCCGATGAACCAAATTTGTCCATCCCCCCATCCTTTTTTCCCAATTGTTTCCGTTTGACCGCCGATGTATGGGATCTGTCCTTTTCTGAAAATCCGTAAGAAGGATCGGGGCAGATTCAGATGAAACTCGTCGTGCGGGACGTGGCAACCCTTTTTTCCGTGTCTGAAAAAACCGTCTACCGGTGGATATCCCAGGGAACGCTTCCCGCCCACCGCATCAACGATCAGTACCGGTTCAACCGGGTCGAGCTGATGGAGTGGGCCTCGGCCCAGCGGGTGCCCGTTTCGCCGGCCATTTTCAAAGAGGACGATCCCGGCACGTTGCCCGGGCTGGAAGAGGCCCTTCAGGCCGGAGGTGTTCATTACCGGGTCTTTGGCGAAGACAAACCCTCGGTTCTGGCCGAGGTCGTCCGGATCCTGCCCCTGCCCGAAGAGGTGGACCGGAAGTTTCTTCGGGACGTTCTCCTGGCCCGGGAATCCCTGGGCTCCACGGGGATTGGCGACGGGGTCGCGATCCCTCACGTGCGAAGCCCCATCGTCATGCACATCCCCCGGCCCATCGTCTCGCTCTGTTTCCTCGAACACCCCATCGCCTTCGATGCCATCGATCAGAAACCGGTGCACACGCTCTTCACCATCGTGAGCCCGACGATCCGTGCCCATCTGAACCTGCTTTCCCGGCTTTCCTTTGCCATGCAGGATTCCGGGTTCAAGGAAACCATCCGGCGCCAGGCCCTGCGGGAGGAGGTCTTTTCCGCGGCCCGGGAAATGGATGCGCGGGTGGCGTCCGCATCCGGCGCCAAGGGAGGCCGCTCGGCATGACGCTGTTTCTCGTTTCGCTCCTCGTATTGACCGCGGGGGCTTTTACCGGATTCATTCCGGGCGGCCGGCGCCGGCGCTGGCCGGGGCCGGCGAGCGCGGTGGCGGGCTCGGCCCTGGCCCTTGCCGGCGGGATCAATATTCTTTTGACCGGGTCGGCCGTGGATTTCCACGTCCCCTGGGAGGTTCCCCTCGGCGGCTTTCATCTCGGGCTGGATCCCCTTTCGGCCTTTTTCGTCGTTCCGATCGCCCTCATCGGCGGGTTGGCGGCGGTTTACGGGTTCGGCTACCTTGGGGAGGCTTCCGGAGAAAAACACCTTGGGGCCCATTGGGCCGGCTACAACGCCCTGTTGGCGTCCATGCTCCTCGTGGTCGGCGCAAGAAACGGGTTTCTCTTTCTCATCGCCTGGGAACTCATGTCCCTTTCCTCCTTTTTCCTGGTGGTGTTCGACCACGAAAAGGCCGAGGTGGTGGGCGCGGGGTGGACCTATTTGATCGCCTCCCATTTCGGTACCGCGTTCCTCCTGGTGATGTTCCTGCTGCTCGGAGGGAGCGGCAGCCTGGAATTTGCCCGGTTTTCAGGGACGGGGGCACCGGTGGCGGCGATCTTCGTTGCGGCCGTGATCGGTTTTGGGGCCAAGGCCGGGTTCATGCCCATGCACGTCTGGCTCCCGGAGGCCCATCCCGCGGCCCCCTCCCACGTCTCCGCGGTGATGAGCGGGGTGATGATCAAGCTCGGGATCTATGGGCTTTTGCGGGTGATGGGCTTCCTCGGGCCGCCGGCGGCCTGGTGGGGCGGCGGGCTCGTCGCGATCGGCGCGGTGTCGGGCGTGGGCGGCGTGCTCTACGCCCTGGCCCAGCACGACATCAAGCGGCTTCTGGCCTATCACAGCGTCGAAAACATCGGCATCATCGCCATCGGCCTGGGGATCGGCATCCTGGGCCGCGTGACCGGGAATTCCGTGGCGGCGGTCCTGGGATTCGCCGGGGCGCTCCTCCACGTCTTAAACCATGCCGTTTTCAAAAGCCTTTTGTTTTTCGGTGCGGGCTCGGTCGTTCACGCCACGGGGACCCGGCACATCGATCGTCTGGGGGGCCTCATCAAGCGGATGCCGGTCACCGGTGCGACGTTTCTCGTGGGGGCCGCGGCCATCAGCGCCCTGCCGCCCTTGAACGGGTTCGTGAGCGAATTTTTGATCTATGCGGCTTCTTTTACCGGCGTTGCCGGAGGAAGCGGCCTTTGGGCCGGGGTGGCCGCCATCGGGAGCCTTTCCCTGATCGGCGGGCTCGCCGCGGCCTGTTTTGCCAAGGCCTTCGGGATCGTGTTTCTGGGTGCCGCACGCCGACCGGACGCGAACGACGCCCACGAATCCCCGGCGACGATGACCGTGCCCATGGGGATCCTGGCCGGTTTGTGCATCGTGATCGGTGCGGCCGGCCCCTGGGTGATCCGCCTGATCCTGCCCGCGGTGGAACGCCTTTTCCCCGTCACGCCGGGACCGGAGGCGTTGGCGCCGGCCTTTGGCATGCTTTGGCCCATCAGCCTCGCGGCCCTGGGGGCGATCGGCCTGGGGATGCTGGTTTTCGGGCTCCGGCGCCGGTTGCTCGACGGCCGGCCGGTCCGCACCGCTCCCACCTGGGACTGCGGTTACGCGGCCCCCACCGCCCGCATGCAGTACACCGCCGGCTCCTTTGCCCTGCCCATCGTCACCATGTTCCGCCTGGTGCTCCGCCCCCGCACCACGCTCCATTCGCCCGAAGGGCTTTTCCCGAAGGCGGCGGCCCTGGATTCGGAAATCGACGACGGCATTCTCCGCTGGGGGTACCGCCCGCTTTTTGCCGCCGTGTGCTGGTTTGCGGCCAAATTCCGTCGTCTTCAACAAGGCCAGACCCGTCATTACATCCTGAACATCGTGCTGGCCGTGTTGCTGCTCTTGATCTGGAGCCTGCGATAATCGATGAAGCCCATGCTTTTTCCCATTCTGCACGTGCTGGCGGCACTGACCTTGAGTCCGCTCCTGATCGGCATCATCCACCGGACCAAGG
>JBJKPT010000182.1:0-3694 GCA_046706045.1 Desulfobacterales bacterium | reverse complement strand
CTCCGGCGGCTGGGCATGTCGCACATCGATTGGTAGTATCTGCTCGACGCCTCCGGCACCCGGAAACCGGAACGGGTCACGGAAACCGCAAGAGCCGCGGGAATCGCCCTCGAGCCCGCGATGATGGAACGGATTTCGGAGTTGGCCGGGCCGGGGCTGGCCCTCGGACAAACCCTGATTTGAGGAGGAAACCCCTTATGAAACCGATCGGACCGGTGAACGCCCTTTACCCGATGCCGACGACGCTGGTCGGCGCAACGGTCAACGGAAAGCCGAACTTCCTGGCCGTCGCCCACGTGGGGATTTTGAACCACGGAAGTCCGCAGTATCTTTCCATCGGACTCGGCAAGGCCCATCATTCCACCGCCGGCATTCATGAAAACCGGACCTTCAGCATCTGCCTGCCGTCGGAGGATCTCATGGCGGAAACCGACTACTGCGGGATCGTGACCGGCAAGAAAACGGACAAGGCCGCCCTGTTCGATGTTTTTTTCGGAGTGTTGAAGACCGCCCCGATGATCCGCCAGTGCCCGGTCAACATGGAGCTTAAACTTCAGGATGTCCTCGATTTTACCACCCACGACATATTTATCGGCGAGCTGGTGCAGACCTACGCGGAAGAGGGGGTGATGCACCAGGGAAAAATCGATATCGCCAGGCTGCGGCCCCTGCTCTTCGATATGGCGAGCGCGAAATACTGGCGGCTCGGTCCGGCGGCGGGCGACTGCTGGAGTGTGGGCAAATCGCTCAAGGTTCGAAAATAGGGAAGAGAAGAAAACAAAAGGGTCAAGTCTCCACATTTGACATTTTATCCTCGTGGTTCTGTGGACTTGACCCGTCATGGTGATAACAGATTGAATTTACACTGAAATAGTCGATAAGATCCAGTCATCACCAAAGATTTTTTCCCTTACGCATCAACCCCAAAAATTTGAGGTTCTTTTCGAGTACTGCAATTTTCATTTAACCAGTTCGCGATTTTTTTCCACATCTCGTCTTCCATGACCCTTGCCTCTTCGGGACAGCTTTTGATGCAAGCGCAACAGCGGATGCATCGCTCGGCTTTCGTTTCCGCGATCTCGTTAATTGAAATGGCCGCAGTGGGACACACATCGGCACATATTCCGCAAACGGTGCATCGGCCTTTTATGGTCACCGGGGAGACGGCCATCGTGCGCGCACCCTTCGCCTCGTACGGAAATCTCCCGGGAATTTCCAAATCGATTTTGGCATCAAGGGGTTGCAGCGCTGCGATTTTATCTTTAACTTTTGCTCCAAATTCCATTGCCTTTTGTACATCCAACCTATCCGGACGTCCATTTGCGATGGGGACCTTCTCTGTTGCAAAGGAGTGCTCCCCAATGAAGGCACCCCCGGCAACCGGGCGAAAACCCAACTCAATTGCAAGATTTTTTAATTCCAACAGCGCATCTTCAAACTCCCGGTTCCCATAGACGACGATGAGAATCGCCAAGGCGTTGCCGGCTTTCAGCTGCTTGAAACGATTGATCGCATCAACGGGGAGGCGGCCCCCGTATACAGGGGCACCGATGATGACGAGTTCATCGGAAAAGGGCGATATGGTCTCCCGATTTCCATCTGGAAGGGTCAAATTGATATGCTTGACGCCTTCAACAGCGATACCTTCAGCAATACTTTCCAATATTTTCCGAGTCGTTCCAGTGGGTGAAAAATAGATGAGGTTTACCCCGTTGACGTCCATTGCCATCTTCTCCTGTAAGTGATGATGTTCCGCCGGTCCCTATCCACGATGAACCCTCCAACACTGCTTTTTCAACTCCCCAAAACGCCGGGCGCGGCCCGTACCCAGGGGGTAAAGGATGATCGGCTTCCACTTGCCGCCGACGGTATCGAGGGTGGGTTCAACGGCGCAATAATATTCTCGTCCGCGGCATCGTTTCAACGTGCAATCCAACACGGTAATCTCTCAATGGCACATGATCGGATACAACCTATCGAAAAGGTACCCACTTTCCTTTCGTACCCTAAAGGGGTAAATGACACCACAGGTTTTTGGTGAACGTGGGTGAGGCGGCGAGCGCCTAGGAAAAACATACCATGCGGAGAATTCGATGAACCTGCAATTTTTTGTGGACAAGGAGCTGTGCATCGGCTGCGAGGAGTGCGTAAAGGACTGCCCCATGGGGTGCATTGAAATGGAGGGCGGTTTCCCCGTCGTCGGCAAGGAAAACGGAGAAAGGTGCCTTCAATGCCAGCACTGCCTTGCCGTGTGCAGCACCGGAGCGCTGAGCATCCTGGGCAAGAATCCTGCCGATTCCCTCGATTTCAAGGGGGCCATGCCGACCGTCGAACAGATGACCGCCCTGATGAAAGGGAGGCGTTCCGTTCGCCGCTACCGGAAAGAGCCGGTCTCTTCCGGGGACATCACCGCCTTGCTGGAGACCGTCGCGTATGCGCCGACCGCTGTCAACAACCGGCAGGTCATGTTGACCGTTTTGGAAGACCCCGATTCCATGGACGATATGCGAAAAGAGGTCTACGCCGCCTTGGAGGCCAAGGTAAAAAACGGGACGCTACCGGCTGGGATGGAATTTTACCTCGATCTGATCTCCCGGGCCCGGGCCGCGGGCCGGGATGCGATCTTTCAAAACGCGCCGCATCTCCTGATCGCCTCCTCTCCCAAGAATCGCCCGTCGGCGGCTGCCGACTGCTTCATCGCCCTCGGTTATTTCGAGCTTCTGGCGGCGAGCATGGGACTCGGGACCCTTTGGTGCGGTCTGGCAAAATGGGCCCTGACGGTCATTGCCCCCGAGGCATTAAAACGTCTCCGGATTCCCGAATCGCAGGCGATCGTCTACACGATGCTCTTCGGCAAACCGGCGGTTTCCTATGCCCGGACGGTTCAGCGTGATAATCCTGCGATCAACCGGGTGCGCCAAATCTGATACGGATCAAAACGGGTCGGATCAAAGGAAAAACAACACGATTCGGCGGGTGCGCGGGTACAGGAAAGCGTACCCCGGTTTTTGGAGCGAAAACAGGGTTCCGCCTCAATGGGGACCAGGGTCTCGTGGGTAGAATTTCCCGGGCTGATTTTCGTGGCCTGACATTATCGGGGTGCGGTCCGGTAAGGGCAGCGGCCCTTCATGCTATCCGGTGTGGTAAGGAGCTGAGAAAAGCTCCACCTTGCCCGATGCGGCGTTCAATCTTGTTTGCAATTTTTGCAAATATACGTTTTTGATGATTTTGATGCTATCCAGCTGCCTCCGATCAATACCGTCAGCAGGAAATAAACAACCGCTCCGACATGAATCCCGGTAAAGGCAAGCAACAAAATTGCCGATACGACGAGCACGATGCCGGCGACGTCTTTTCGCAATAATTTGGATGTTTCACCGCATTTTGAGCATTTAACGTATAACATGTTTTGATGAACCAAATCTAAAGGTTAAAGGTTCTTCATCCTGTACCGATGCCGATCCGCGAGGACTGCGATAGGGAACCGGTTCTTCGGTGCGCGACAATCGCGATGTGTTCGCGTTCTTCAATCGCCCAAAGCTCCACGTTCGGTATCCGCGGCGATCACCTCAACTGACTATCCTTGCTGCCCCGTCGATTGTAGCCGGTGAAATCCGGCTCCTGTTTTTCCTTCCTTGCCTGGCATCCGACGCATAAGCGAACGCCCGGGATTGCCCGGCGCCGGGCTTCCGGA
>JBJKPT010000181.1:0-2586 GCA_046706045.1 Desulfobacterales bacterium | reverse complement strand
AATCGGATGGGCCGGAAACCGCGGATCCGCCCCCTCACCCGAGAAGGTCGATGAGCTTCACCATCAGCACCATCTCCAGGTAATCAAGATCCACGGGCTTGGTGATGTAGTCGTCTGCGCCCATGGCAAGGGTCGCGTTGCCCTGGGCTTGGTCGGTCACCGCCGTGATCATGACCACGCCGATCCCCGGATGGTGCGCCTTGATTTCCCGGAGAACGTCGATCCCGCTCATTCCCGGCATGATGATGTCCAGCAGCACCACGTGGGGTGGCTCGCGTTGGATGGCTGCAAGCGCGGAGGGGCCGTCGAACGCGGTCGTGACCGTGTACCCTTTCAAGAGCAGAAATTCCTCCAGTGCCCGGCAGACCTCTTTTTCGTCATCCACCACGAGAATGCGTTCCATAACTCGGCTCCTTGGTTTCAATGGGGCTCCGGCCCGCCTGGGGCAGCCGGAAGCTCTATGAAAAAACGGGTGCCGCCTTCGGGCTGGTTTTCCGCCCATATGCGCCCGCCTTGTTCCCGCACGATCCCATAGGAAATGAACAGCCCGAGTCCCGTGCCTTCCTCTGGCGGCTTGGTGGAAAAATACGGATCGAAAATCCGAGTCAAATTTTCCGGTGCGATCCCGCAACCGGTATCGGAAATTCGGATTTGGACGGTGTCGGCTCCCGGCGGGCATCGCGTCGCAACCGAAAGTGCCCTTTTCGCTTTCCGGGCCATCGCCGCACGGGCATTGTTCATCAAATTCAGCAACACCTCTTCGAGGCCCAACGGATCCAACAACAAAACCGGCAGGTCTGGCGCCAAATCGGTTTCCACCCGGATGCCGTCGAGGTGAAACTGGGGCGCGCACAGCATCAGGACATGTTCGATAAGACCGTTGATATCGCAACGTTCGATCCGCTGGCGATATTTTCGGGTAAACCGCCCGAGGTTTTTGGTGATCGATACGATCCGGTTGAGCTGCTCCTTGCAGATGGCCAGGGTTTCGGTGCCTTTTTCCGTCAAGGGCTCGGTCAGCTTCATCAGTTGGAGCCGGATGGCGATGATGTTGGTGGGATTCAGAATCTCATGGGCCACCCCGGCCGCCAACCGGCCCACCGCGGCGAGCTTTTCCGATTGGATCAGCAAGCCCTGGGTGGTTTCGAGTTCCTGGATCGTGTTCCGAAGTTTGGTTTCGGCCCTTTTTTGTTGGGTGATGTCCCGGGCCACGAGAATAATTCCACCCGTCCCGCCGGTTTTCGTCGGGTTCATCCGGGAGCCGCTGATGCTTACCGGCACGTCTTTGCCGGTGGCGGTTTTCAGCCGGGCTTCCCGTTGAGCCAGGCGACCCTTGGACAGGACCCGGTGGTATTGGGTCATTACCGCCTTCGGGTCCTCCAGGAAAAATTCGGAGATCCGCCGTCCGATCAGCCCCGCCGTGTCGATTTCCAGAAGCCTGGCGGCCGCGGCATTGACCCTGGCGATGGCAAGGTCGCCATTGAGCACAAATAAAGCGTCGGCCATGGAGCCGATGATGTTTTCCGTATGGTTTCGACTTGCCAGCAGGTCTTCTTCCAGGCGGTGGATGCGGATGCCCGTTTCCAGGCGCGCGAGGAGTTCCGGAGGGTCAAAGGGTTTAACCAGAAAGTCATCGGCACCGGCATGCAGGCCGGCCAGCAGAGCGTCGTTGGTGTCCCGGGCCGTGACGATCACGATGTAGACGTAGCCGGGCAGATCCATCCCGCGAACGGCCCGGCACAGGGAAATCCCGTCCATTTCAGGCATCAGCCAGTCGGTGATGATGATGGGAAAATAGGTCGTGGCGAGCTTTTGAAGGGCCGCCTTCCCGTTTTCCGCGGATTCCACCCGATATCCCGCATGGATCAGGGCGTTTTCAAGAAATCGCCGAGACAGGCGGCTATCGTCCACCACGAGGATCGGATGATCGAACGTGGAATTGGAAATGGCCATATCGGGTTTCCTGGAAAAAAGAGTCCGCTATGGATGAACACCAAGCATGCCCCTTCGCACACGATAGCAAATTGTGACAGCCTCGTAAAACGGAGGATTTCAGAATGCGGCAAAAGCGCAAGGGTTTCCGGCATCGCCACGAGAAGGAGGGCAAAAATTAGCTATTTTGGAAGGGTAGGCCTTGTCGAAAAAGAAGCGGGGACCGGCGCACTGGGGGAAGCCGTCCCCGCCAACAGGAGGAGGAGCCATTCGCTCTATTAGAAAGCAATGGTCGTGCCAAAATGGAAAATGCTTAAATTTTATGCTTTTTCTTATAATTTGAGGATGATAGTTTTTAGCCGGAACCCCTGGGGATTCGGTGTCGACCGGAATTTGATCGCGGTTTGCGAATCCGGCATCGCAATACGCAAGTCGCCTGTCACGGGGTTGAAATAATGTCAAAATACCTTTTTCGCCCGGGTTCCGTTTATCCGCAAATGCGATGGGGCAGACTTTCCATCCGCCCGGCGGGCGTGATGCGGATATAGTCCAATTTTCGCTGCAACTCACGGATGCTCATCGCCCCGCCGTAGGTCAACCCGGAGCGCAGGCCGCCAATGATGTCCGCGACGATCTGCTGCTCGTTTTCGCGGT
>JBJKPT010000180.1:0-4063 GCA_046706045.1 Desulfobacterales bacterium | reverse complement strand
GGAATGTGGAGTTTCCGGTCGTTTTTTTTTGCCAGCTTCGCGGAAAAGGTCGGGGGGACGGCCCCGTCGAGATCCGCGGTGATCGACCAATATTCCTCGGACTGAAACGCCTGGATTTCACGTTCCCGATCGCAGATGATCCGAACGGTCACCGACTGAACCCGGCCGGCGCTTAAGCCCCCCTGGACCTTCCGCCACAAAAGCGGCGAGATCTGGTAGCCCACCAGCCGGTCCAGGATGCGGCGGGCCTTCTGGGCTTCGTATTTGTTGCTGTCCAGGGTGGTGGGCTTGTTTATGGCTTCCAGAATGGCGTTTCGGGTCAGTTCGTGAAACAGGACCCGATGGAAGCGGCGGTCCTTCTTTGCCAGG
This sequence comes from Desulfobacterales bacterium, assembly GCA_046706045.1. Classification (GTDB taxonomy): domain Bacteria; phylum Desulfobacterota; class Desulfobacteria; order Desulfobacterales; family JBDRRP01; genus JBJKPT01. The sequence continues at coordinate 3,694 of JBJKPT010000180.1, read as the reverse complement.
ACCTCGGCCGTGTGCCAGGCGATGGCCTCGCCTTCGCGGTCCGGGTCCGGGGCGAGGAAGATCTCCGAGGTGTCCCCGGCCGCACGTTTGAGATCCATGATCACTTTTTTTTTGCCGGGAATGGTTTTGTAATCCGGCGTGAACCCGTTTTCGATGTCGATGCCCATCTCCTTGACCGGCAGGTCCTTGATGTGCCCCACCGTGGCCACGACGTTATAATCCTTGCCGAGGTATTTTTTGATGGTTTTCACCTTGGTCGGCGATTCGACGACGACCAGAGGTTTATCTGTCCCTTGACTCATGGTTGGTTCCGCTTTTCATTCGTTCGTGTTCATCCCAGAATGGCCCTTTTCCGCGATTTCTGCGTTGGCCGCTCGATTGAAATCCTCGAAATAGCCGCGCTACTTCTCCGGTTCCAATCCTCCGTCCGCCTTGACCTCACGCAACATTGCCGATCCTGGGATAAGCACTCGTTAAAGCGATTTGTCGGCGATGATGCAAAATCGCTTGCCGGGATGCTGCCGCACGAGACCGCGAAGCTCCAGTTGCAGCAAGATGCCGGCCAATTGGCCGGCATCGGTCCGGGTGCGCCGCACCAAATCGTCGATGTGGATCGGATACGGCTCCAGGGCGGCCACGATCCGCGCTTCCGATTCGGACAACCCCGGGCCGGCCGGTTTTGCCGGTCCCCGCGGGGGCGGAGCGGGCCGGGGAAGCGCCGGTGGCAGCTCGTCGATAATGTCCGCGACGGTCTCGACGAGCTTGGCACCCTCCTTGATCAGGCCATGGGTGCCGGCGCTTCGCCTGGACAGGATGCTGCCGGGAACGGCGAACACGTCCCGGTTCTGATCGAGGGCCATTCGCGCCGTGATCAGGGATCCGCTCCGGGGGGCGGCTTCCACGACCACCACGCCGAGGCTCAGACCGCTGATGATCCGGTTGCGCCGCGGGAAATTGAATGCTTCGGGCGCGGTGCCCGGCGCAAATTCGGTGACCACGGCACCGTGCTCGGCAATGAGGCCTGCCATGCGCCGATGTTCTGCCGGATAGATGCGATCGATGCCGGTGCCCAAAACGGCGATGGTCCGCCCACCGGCCTCCAGTGCCCCGGAATGCGCGGCGGCATCGATGCCGGCCGCCATTCCGCTGACCACAACGGTGCCGGCCCGGGCGAGATCACCGGCCAACCGATGGGCGACCTCCCGGCCGTATCCGGTGGCGTGCCGGGATCCGACCATGGCGATACACGGTCTATCGACGTCGAAAACGCCCCGGCAGTAGAGGATCGGCGGCGGGTCGGCGATTTCCCTGAGCAGACGCGGGTAGCCACTATCGCCGTAAACGATGATGCGCGCGCCGCTCTGCCGCGATTTATCATAGGCACGTTTGGCCGCATCGGAAATCCGGCGGCGGCAGATGGCCTCATGAAGCGGCGCGGTGATCCCGTCGAGGCTGGAAAGTTCGGCGCCGCTAGCGTCGAACACGGCCCGGGCCGAGCCGAAGCGGTCGATCAGTCGCTTGAAAAGCAACGGGCCGACCCCCCGAATGGCATTTAACTCAAACCCGTAGAGCAAATCGTTCATGGATCGACGGGACGTTGCGGAAAGGGCGGCGGATGCCTTGGCGGGCGCAATCCATCATCCCTGGAATCCGCTCCGTTTTAAATGGTCCGTGTCCAGGCCGCAGAATCGGGCCGGCCACGCAAACCGGGGAATTGGGTTTTCGCCACGATTCCGGCGGTCCTGGCAAAGGCGGCGTTGGGAACACCGACATCGCCATCGATGTCCTCCCGGATCTGAGGATCGTCCGGCTCGGGCTTTCGCTGACGCCTCGGCGAAGGGTTTCTTCCATTGCCCGTCTGGGAAATTTTTCAAGTTTTCCCGGCTCCGGTCGTAGACCGTGAGGGCATCGTTCGGCGAAGATCCGGTGATGGTGAGCGGCGCAGAGTGATGGTGGTCGGGACGACAGGTCCTTTTCCGGCGAGCATCCGAAGCGCAACGCGTCTATTTTTTTTCCTTCTTGGCGGCCTTTTCCACCTTTTCCGCTTTGGGCTGACCACCGGACGTCACGAGCCCCGAAACGGCGCTCCGATTGACCGTGACCCGGACCTTGTCGGCGATCTCCACGGTGAGTGTCGTATCATCCATTCCGGTGATCACCCCGTGAATGCCCCCGGAGGTGACGATGCGTTCCCCGCGTTTGAGGGAATCGATCATCCGCCGATGCTCCTTGGCCTTTTTCTGTTGGGGCCGGATCAGCAGATAATAAAAAATCACGAACATCAGGATGAGCGGAATGAACTGGGCAAATCCGCTCCCGCCACCCTGGGTTGCGCCACCGGCCTGACCCATGGCGTAAGCTATACCATTCAAGGCGATATCCTCCTTTGTGCTCTTTCCGTTGATGGATTGACCCCGGCGCGTAACGAAAACCGGTCAAAGCCACCGCCTCGACCGGTCTGCCGACGCATGCATTGTCTCGAAAGGTTCAGACGCCCTAGAGCGCGTCGATATACTGGAAACACGTGGACAGGTCAAACGGTTTTCTCGGATTCCATGATCGGAATCCCGGAAAACTCCCCATCAATCATTGGGAATCCAGTGGTTTTCCCCGTCAAATTGAATCTTCCGGACACGGCTGTAGTCAATCTTGTCGAGCAATCGGAACACCTGGTTCATTTTATAAATGACGATTTTTGACATCGGGTAGATGAGGTTGAGGTTGGTGTCGAGCCGTTTCTCCCGAAGGTCGTAAATGTAGACCATTTTTTCTGAAAATTTCAACAGCTTTCCAATACCCGAACTGTAGCCCCTGGCATTGGGTTCATCCGCGTGCGGTTCCAGCGCGATGCCCCTGCGCTGGAAATAGTGTTTGAGCATGTTGAAGTGGATGTCCCAGATATTGTCACCGGGCCGGACCACGTAGATGCCATAGACTTCCGGCGGGACCTTGCCGTTGTGCGAAAGGTCGCTTTCGACGATGTCGCCTTCCTTCAGCTCGATTTTTTTCTGGATTTCCTGCATCGACACGGTTTCGTTGCCGACACGGAGCGCCTCGTTGGACTTGACGATCATGTCGATGCCCTTGCCGACACCGTAAGCCGCCTTGCGTTTTTCCATCATGCACTCAAGGGCGTTGTCCTTGCCGAGTTTGGTGAAGTCGATGACCGGTTGGTGGGCGATGGATTGAGTAGCGGCAGGTGCGGCCGGCGGAGAGACCTTGGCGCTGGTGGACCGATGGGGATGATGAAATTGCGTCAGAAGCACAATGGCGACCGCCAGGCAGAGAATGAGCAGGAGAATCAAAAGCGAACGGTTGGTGGTGATTTCGGTTTTTTGTGTTTTCGGCATGGGTCCTCCCACGGCAGCGCGGTTTGACCGCATCGGGTCGTTTCAGACCATCGTGTGTCCATTTGTGGATCGGCAATTCGGGGCGCATGCAAGGCCGCCTCCGATTTGACCGGCAGGGATCGTGTGATCTGGAGGCGTCCGTTCGATGGCCCATCGCGGGTATCGCAGGCAAATGACTCTCGTGGGCACGGGATGCATTCTCATTTCTGGATATCGATGAGACAATCGCCCGGAACCATATCGGCGCCGCCCTCAATGCGAATCGAGATTCCTCGGGTGTCTTCAAGTGCCTGGAGTTCCTTGCGTTTGGCGTTCAACAGGTATTCGGCCACGGCCACCGGGAC
>JBJKPT010000179.1:0-3596 GCA_046706045.1 Desulfobacterales bacterium | reverse complement strand
ATCGATATCGTGGCCGACCGGGGAGAGCCGATTCATGCCGTTTACGCAGGCAGAGTACTGTTTGCCGATTGGTTCAAGGGATACGGGAACATGATGATCATCGATCACGGTGATCATTACTATACTGTTTACGCGCACATCGAAGAAATGTTCAAAACCAAGGGGGCCGAAGTGGAGGCCGGAGAAGTCATCGCCACCGTGGGCGATACCGGTTCCTTGGACGGCCCGGAACTCCATTTTGAGGTTCGCCATCACGGAAAACCGCTGAACCCGATGGATTGGATCAAGAAGGGGTAGGATACGATGGCATCATCGCACAAATCAAATCGAACCCTTTGGCGGCATTTGATGCTGGCGGTTTTCGTCTGGGTTCTGGTGTTCGGCTTTATCGGCAAGTCCGCGGCAGACAACGAAGCCGTTTACAAGGGATTGAAAACGTTTGCCGATGTCATCCAACTGATCGAGAAAAACTACGTCGACCCGGTGGACCCCAACAAGCTGATCCATGACGCCATTCAGGGAATGGTCAGCGGCCTGGATCCCCATTCGGCCCTCCTGGACCCCGAAGATTTCGAAGATCTCCAGATCGACACCCAGGGCGAGTTCACCGGTATCGGGGTGAGTATTTCCGTCCGGGATGGATACATCACGGTGGTCGCGCCCATTGAAGGCACGCCTGCCTATAAAGCCGGCATCAAAAGCGGGGACATCATTCTGAAGGTCGACGGCAAACCGATTCGCGGCATCAAAGACGCCGTGAAGATGATGCGCGGTCCCAAGGGCTCCACGGTCAAGGTTACCATCGCCCGCAAGGGGGTTTCCGAACCCATGGAATTCAGCTTGGTCCGGGATGTGATCCCCATCGAGAGCGTTCACTGGGCGATGTTGAAGCCGGGCTACGGGTACGTCTGGGTTACCAATTTCCAGGACCGCACCACCGAGGATCTCCAATCGGCCATCGACGCCATGAACAGCGGCTCTGCTCCCCTGAAAGGACTGGTGCTGGATCTCAGAGACGATCCCGGGGGATTGTTGCCCCAGGCGATTCACATGGCGGACATGTTTTTGAGCAAGGGAACGATTCTTTCCATCAAAGGCCGATTGGAACAAGACACAAAAGTGTTCAAGGCCCATGATGAACCGACCGATTACCATTTTCCCGTGGTGGTCCTGATCAACGGCGGCAGTGCCAGCGCCTCGGAAATCGTTGCCGGCGCCCTTCAGGACAACCATCGGGCACTGATCATGGGGACGACTTCATTTGGCAAGGGATCGGTGCAGACCGTAGAGCCTTTGGGCGACGGGTACGGCCTCAAGTTGACCATCGCCCGCTACTACACGCCCAGCGGCCGGTCGATCCAGGCCAAGGGCATCATCCCGGACATTGTCGTCCCGGCTTTTACCATCAACCCGAAGAAGGAGAATTCCGATGACGGCTGGCTGAAGGAAAGCGATTTGCGCAACCACCTGAAGGCGGAAGCGCCGGCCACGCCGCATAAAAAAACCTCCGTTGTCGGAAAGGAGATGAAACCGGCGCCCAGTGAGCTGGTCAACCGATATGGCCCCGTGGATGTCAAACGGCTCAAATCCGATGGACAGGTGATGCGGGCCCTGGATTTTCTCATCGGCTATGACATTTTGGCCCGTGCAGGAAAATAGGTCGTGTCCGAACGGAATCGAATCCCGTTCATCGGTAAATCCGACGACGGCGACCGTTCGGTCGCCGTCTGATTCTCAAAAAGGCAGCCCGTGGTCCGAAAGCGAACATCGAAAAAGCAGCCGATCTCCCGCAAAAAAGGAAAAAAGAAGAACCGCGGGGGCGAGTTTTGGAAAATTGTTTTCGGCATCGGCTGCTTGCTGGTGGTCGTGATTGCGGGGGCCTGGTTTTTGCAGCAGTATCTGGGCAAAACACCGACGAGCCGTTCATCGATGCCGAATCGAATGCCGGCGGAAACGGCCGTCCGGCCCCATGCCCCCCGCCTGGCATCCAAACCTGCGGCATCCGGGAAGCCCAAGCCGGGGGCCCTGGCAACGGGAACGGTGCCACCTTATGAAATCTATCCCAAGACCGATGTCCTGCCCCCCAGATTCGGGGAAAAGCCCGTGCCCGGGGAAAAACCCCAGGTGGCGGTAATCATCGATGATTTGGGCTATGACCGGGGCATCACCCGTGAGTTCGCCGACCTCGGCGCGGTGTTGACGTTTTCCATCTTTCCCCACGCCCCGTACCGTGATCAGGCGGTGGCGATCGCTCGAAAAGCGGGTTTTGAGATGATGCTCCACCTGCCCATGGAGCCGGAGGAATACCCGGCGGTGAATCCGGGTCCCGGCGCGTTGCTTTCGTCGATGACACCCAATGAACTCATCCGGCAGCTCAACGAAGATCTCAACAGCCTCCCCCAGATCCTGGGGGTGAACAACCACATGGGCTCTCGGCTTACCACCGAAACCGACCGCATGAATCAGGTTTTTTCGGTATTGAAAATGCGGCATCTTTTTTTCATCGACAGCCGCACCACCCCGCGCACGGTCTGCCGTCAGGCCGCGCGTCTGCTCCAGGTGCCCTTTGCCCAGCGCGACGTCTTTCTTGATCACGACCCGAACCCCGAAGCCATCCGCAGGCAAATCCTGCGCCTCATCGCCGTCGCCGAAAAACACGGACAGGCGATCGGCATCGGGCACCCTCATCCGAACACCCTGGCCGCATTCAAAGCCATGCTTCCGGAAATCAAGGCCCGGGTGACCCTGGTTCCGGCCTCCCGGGTCGTGCATCTTATCCCGTATACCTGATTTTCAAGCCATTCCATCCTGCCGGCTTCCCGGGCCATGCCGGGAGGTTCCGCGATCGCGATCGATTCGCGCCCATAAATGCATCCGGTGACCTAAGCAGGGGAACCGTTGCACCTTTCCCCAATTTCCAATTCTTCTAAAGCCTTTCCTTTCAACTGCCGATGAACAAGGGGAAAGGAACGCGTCATGGACGCCCGTATCGCCCGCCGATCCGGCCGCGGGCGTTGATCGCCCAGATTCAGGAGCTCACGGAAACCGGCATCGGATCCCGGGGGGGCCAGGATTTCCGCCCCAAGGCCGAACCCGTCACCACGGCCAGAACGCTCCTATCGCCCGAGCCGGACCAAGACCGGGGAATCGCCGGGGCTGAACCTCGTGCCATTCTGTTTGCAGACAGGGGTTCGACCCACTGAGGCAGAGGAGTTCCATCGGCTGGCCGAAATCATAAAATCCAAGGACAGGGCCACCTTGTCGCCTCAGGAAGGGGTATCATGAAAGTTTTGATCGCCGAAGACGATTTCATCTCCCGGACAATTTTAAAAAAGATGATCACGGAGCTTGGTTACACCGCCGTCGAGGCGGAAGACGCCCAGACGGCCTGGGATCGGATCGGCGATGACGATATTCGCATGCTGATCACCGATTGGGATATGCCCTGCATGGACGGTATCGATTTGTGCCGCCAAATCCGTGCCCGTGCGAAGGCCGATTACGTCTACATCATCGTCGTGACCGAGATGGACAAAACCGCCGACGCCATCCGGGGGCTTGCCGCCGGCGCCGACGATTACATCGTCAAACCCTTC
>JBJKPT010000178.1:0-4068 GCA_046706045.1 Desulfobacterales bacterium | reverse complement strand
ACCTTGCCGGTGGGACTGTTTTTCTTTTGAATTTCAATTGGTTTAAAAGTGCAAGGGCTTTTTTGCGGCGGCTTGGCGGCGGCTCTTTATCTGTAAATTGTCACTTCCACTGACAATATTTGTCAGTCGAGGCCGATTCGGCGCCCTGAAACCGGGTTGCCGGCGAGGTTGCGTAAAGGGAATCGCCGAGAGCGGTCCTGGGCTTAAATAGTGTCCATCCCAGGATCGGCAACTTTGCATGAGTTCAAAGGGGACGGACGATTTGAACCGAAAGAATAGCTTTGCTATTTCGAGGATTCAAATCGAGGCGCCCAACGCAGAAATCGCGTAAAAGGGCCATGTTGGGATGGACACGAAATAAGATGGCGCACCGAGATGGCCATGGCGCCAGGCCCGTAAGGTGCGCGCAACCGGAATACCGGGCGTGTTGAATCAAAACGCCCAGCGCAAAATCTGCGCAAAAGGGCTCCTATCGGATAAACCCCATTAAAGCGCGGAAACCGTTCCTGGCATTCCTGGGCCAATCTCAATCGATCCCGAGCTTGGCCAGGCGATAGCGCAACGAGCGAAAGCTCACGCCGAGGAGTTCGGCGGCCTTTCCCTTGTTTCCGCCGGTGATTTCCAGGGCTCGTTGGAGATAGATCGATTCGATGCCTTCCAGGATCCGGTCCAGGTTGACGCCGCTGGAAATGTCTTCAATGGTCGGCTTGGCGGGATCGGCACGGTCGACCCATCGGCGCTTGTGCATGGACAGGGCCAGGCTGTCCGGAAGGATGATGTTCGTGGTGGAGAGCGCGACGCTTCTCTCCATCAGGTTTTCAAGCTCCCGGACATTCCCCGGGAAATCGTAACGATTCAGCATATCGATGGCATAGGAGGAAATCTTTGCGATTTCTTTTCCCATATTCTTCGCGTACTTATCGAGAAAATGCTGGGCCAGGGCACGCAGATCCTCTTTTCGTTCCCGAAGCGGCGGCACCTTCAGCTCGATCACGTTCAGCCGGTAGTAGAGATCTTCCCGGAAACGACCGGCGATGACCTCCTCTTCCAGGAGCTTGTTCGTGGCCGAAACAAACCGGACATCGACCTCATGTTCCTCGTTGCCACCCACCGGCTTGACCACCCGCTCCTGGACGGCCCGCAGAAGCTTCACCTGCAGGGGAAGGCTCAATTCTCCGATTTCATCCAAAAACACGGTGCCGCCGTTCGCCACCTCAAAAAGCCCTTTTTTATCGGCTGCGGCCCCGGTAAACGCCCCTTTTTTGTGGCCGAACAGCTCGCTTTCCAGCAGGTGCTCCGGGATGCCGCCGCAGTTGATGGGCACAAACGGCTGGTCGTTCCGATCGCTTTGTTCGTGGATGGCCTGAGCGATCAGTTCCTTGCCCGTGCCGGACTCCCCAGTGATCAGAACACTGGTCCGCGTCTTTGCCACCTGTTCGATCATCCGGTAAATCTGCTGCATCGCCGGCGAATTGCCGACAATTTCTCCGAAATGCAACTGCTCTTTGAGTTCGGCGCCAAGACGGATCTTCTCTTTTTCGATGGTCCGCAGTTCCAGCGCCTTGGCGACGGCTTGTTTGAGTTCATCGTTGTTAAAGGGTTTGGGAACGTAATCGTAGGCTCCGAGGTTCATGGCCTCGACAGCGGTTTCGGTTGTGGCATAGGCGGAAATCAGGATGACGACCATGTCCGGCTGGCGCTGCCTGGCGGCTTTGAGCACCTCGATCCCGGTAATGTCCCCCAGCCGGATGTCGCAAAGGAGCAAATCGAAGCGATCTTTTTCAAACATACGGATGGCGCTTTTGCCGCTGTCCGCGGTGGAAACCCGATATCCTTCCCGGCTCAGCATGAGCTCCAGCAACTCTCGCATGCTCAGCTCGTCGTCGACGACCAAAATGTGGTGATCCGGTTGGTCCATGACTTCCCCACCTGAAAACTCAACATCAACAGGTACCCCGGTCTCGATAAACAATGGTTTTCCCACGAATCGTCGCCATTGCCCGACCCTTCAAGGACCAGCCGAGAAAAGGCGAATTGCGGGCCGCCGAAAAAAAGCACGTATCTGTCGCAACAAAGGCATCCTCCGGATCGAACACGGTGAGATCCGCCGCACGGCCGATGGCGATGGCCCGATCGATTCCAAGGATCGCGGCCGGTAGCGTGCTCATTTTCCGGATCAACCCCGCCATATCAAGATAACCGTTTCGAACCAATTCGAGGCCAAGGGATAGCGCGGTCTCAAGACCGACGACGCCGTTCGGCGCGCGATCCAGGGGTTGTGATTTTTCGGAGGCCGAATGGGGGGCGTGATCGGTCGCAATGGCATCGATGGTGCCGTCGGCTAGCCCGGCAAGGACCGCTTCTTTATCCCGGGCCGAGCGCAAGGGAGGATTCATCTTGGCCCGGGTGCCGTAGGCCTCGACGGCATCCTCGGTCAGCGTAAAGTAGTGAGGGGCGGTTTCCGCCGTAACGGAAAGGCCGCGGCTCTTGGCCTCCCGGATGGCCCGGACCGATTCCGCCGTGCTCACATGGGCGATGTGAAGCCTTGCCCCGGTCAGCTCGCTCAAAGCGATGTCGCGCATCACCATAATGCTCTCGGCAACGTTTGGGATGCCACCGACCCCCAGGCGCCGTGCGACCGGTCCTTCGTTCAATACACCGCCGGCCATCAATTCCGGCACCTCGCAATGGGGAATCACCACTGCATCGAGGGCTCTTGCCGCGGCCATGGCCTTTCGCATCACGGCCGCATCGGTCACCGGCAGGCCGTCGTCGGAAAAAGCCGCGGCACCGGCGGCCTTAAGGGACGCAAAATCGGTCAGAACCCGTCCCGCCATGCCCCGGGTAATGGCCGCCACGGGATAAACCCGGCAATAGCCGGCAGCCTCCGCGCGCTTGATCATGAACACCGTCACATCGGGGCAATCGTTGGGCGGATTCGTGTTGGGCATGGCGCAGACCGCGGTAAACCCGCCGGCGGCCGCGGCCCGGGTGCCGCTTTCGATGGTTTCCTTGTGCTCGAACCCGGGCTCGCGCAGGTGCACATGCAAATCGATCAACCCGGGGCAGACGATTCGTTCGGCAGCATCGAGAATCTCCATGCGGGCATTGCCCGGATCGACCGCAACCATCGGAATTTCTCCCGGCGCTTGGATGGCGGCAATGCAACCGTCTTCGATCAGGACATCCCAAAGGCCGTCGATTGCACCCGGATCGATGAGGCGCCCGCCCCGGATGAAAATTTTTTTGGCATCCACGCGCGTCATCAATGGATCCACATCCCGATCCGGCGCCATCGTACCGAAAACGCCGGACTGTTCCATGACCAGTAGATCAAAAATGCCTTTCCCTCGACCGCGCCAAGTCGGACAAAACCCCAGAACCGGCTGTCGTAGCTATGGTCCCGGTTGTCGCCCATGACGAATATCGATCCCTTCGGGACCTGAACCGGTCCGAAATTGTCCCGGGGGTCCACGCTTCCTGGGATGATGGTGGGATCGGTATACATCGCGTGGGGCTGGATCTCCCGTTTGCCGTTGATGTAGACCACTTTGTTGCGTATCTCGACGGTGTCGCCGCCCACGGCAACCACGCGCTTGATGAAATCCTCGGATGGGTCTAACGGAAACTCGAAAACCACGACATCGCCCCGCTTGGGTTCGCTCACCGGGATGAGGGTGATGTGGGTGAAGGGCAACTTGACCCCGTAAATGAATTTGTTGACCAGGATGTGATCGCCGACCAACAGCGTGTCCTTCATGGACCCGGAGGGAATTTTAAATGCCTGGACAACGAAGGTCCGGATAAACAAGGCGATGAGGATCGCCCAGACAATGGCTTCGATGTTTTCGCGAAGGGTGCTTTTGGTCCTTGCCGCATGCTTTGATTCGGTGGAACGGGCTCGAGTCAACTTCAAGAAACCTTTCAATGGAATACGAGTTGAGATGGACTGACCGGAACAGACCGAACAAGCGCCTATCCAACGATCCATCGAATGGCGAATCGCAGCACGAGGTTTGCGATCACACCCGCCGCGACATCATCGAGGACCACCCCGAAGCCGCCGCG
>JBJKPT010000177.1:0-1874 GCA_046706045.1 Desulfobacterales bacterium | reverse complement strand
AGGCCGCATCCGTGGAGGCGTGCATGGTCATCCGGGGCAAGCTCGAAGAAGAGCTTGCCCAGATGGGGCCCGAGGAAGCCGCGCTTTTTCTCGAAGAATTCGGTGTCACGGCATCGGCCACGGACCGTGTGATCCAGCGCTCTTACGATCTCCTCGGCCTGATGTCTTTTTTTACCGTGGGCGAAGACGAAGTACGGGCCTGGACCATCCGGAAGGAAACGCCTGCCGTCGAAGCCGCCGGGGCCATTCACACGGATATCCAAAAAGGCTTCATCCGGGCCGAAGTCGTCTCCTACGACGATCTCATGGCCGCCGGTTCCCACGCCGAGGCCCGCAAACGCGGCACGGTCCGCCTGGAAGGAAAAACCTACACTGTCTGCGACGGCGACATCATCAATTTCCGTTTCAATGTCTGAACCGGGCCCCGGCAAAAAATCTTGACATGCCCAGAGAGAGAGGATAAAAGCCCAGAACCGGCCGGTCGGTATTGAGTCCGACCGGAAACCGCTTTGGATCGCCCCAGCGGCAGGTTTGCGCCGGGGTCGAGGGCCGGCGCCGGAATTCATCGGTGGCCCAGAGGTTCGCCATGCAGGTGCTCAACGAAAAGAAACGTTTAAAAATACTGGCCGTCGCGGCCGAGCTTTTTGCCACCCAACCCTTTCACAAGGTAATTTGGAGCGATGTCGCCGAAGCGGCCGCCGTGGGCAAGGGAACCCTTTACACCTACTTCAAGAGCAAGGAAGACCTCTATTTTTCCGTGCTTTACGCCGGATTTTCCGACCTTGTGGGACGACTCCGGGAACGGATCGGCGAAAACGCCCACAGCCCGGGAGAAAACATGGCGCTCGTAGTAGGGGAAATCGTCGGCTTCGCCTACCAAAACCCACACCATTTCGAAGTGATGCGCACCGTTTCGGGGTGCCACGCCATGGACCATGCCAAGTGGGACAACAAACGCCGGGAATTGAAAGAGCTGATCGAGTCGGTGATCCGGCGAGGCATTGCCCTCGGTGTGTTCGAAGACCCGCATCCGGAACTGACCGCGCGGTTTATCCCCGGATGCGTGCGCTCCCTGATGATCGACAATATCGACGCCGTGGACACCCGGACCTTTACCGACCACATCCTCCGGTTCGTTCTGGCGGCCCTGCGGACAAAGGGATCCGAGTCATGAAATGGTTTTGCAGGGCATGGACGGCGCTGCTAGCCGCAGCGCTCGTGGCCGGCTGCGCCGTCAACCAGAAACAGGAAGTGGCGACCTACCGCCGGATTCTCGACGAGGGCCTGACCCAATCGAGCGCAGCGTTTCACCCCGCGGATCCTTTGAGCCTCCGCCGGGCCCTGTCACTGGCCAATGCCAACAACGAATCGCTCGCCCTTTCCGGCGAGGATTACCTTCAGGCCCTGATCGAGAAGGATCGGGCCTTTGCCCGGTTTTTGCCCACCATCGCGTTCGTGCCGGCCTACATGCGTGAGGAGCAAACCGAGTACGCGGTCGGAAACCCCCTGATCGCCCAATATTTCCCGCCGGAAACTCTGGATTTGCCTGTCGAGGGGCAGTTGAAGGTGGCCCCGTTTATGGATGTCCAGGCCGTGGGCGCGGCGTCCGCGATCATCAGGGGGAAACGGGCGTTGCTGCTGGAACGCCGGGCCGTCGTGCTGCTCGACGTGGTCCAGACCTATTACCAGGTGCTGAGTGCCGAAACCCGGGCAAGGGTCCTCGACCATTCCGTGGCGGTCCAAAAGCTGCGGGTCGCGGACACCCGGATCCGGCGCAAGGCCGGGGCGGCCCGAAACCTGGATGTGGCCCAGTCGGAGGCCCAGTTGGCCGAGACGCGCGTGGCCCGGATTCAGGCCCGAAACGATGTCAAAAA
>JBJKPT010000176.1:0-10854 GCA_046706045.1 Desulfobacterales bacterium | reverse complement strand
GATGGCCGGCTCTCCGGCCCTGGTCACGGCCGCCTACCGGGTGGGGCTTGCCATGGTGATCTTAAGCCCCGTGGCCATCGGCCGCGTCGGCGGCGAACTGGTGCGGCTCAGCCGGCGGCAGATCGCGATGGCCGTTTGTTCCGGGCTGTTTCTGGCACTGCACTTCGCCGTGTGGATCTCTTCTCTGGATTTCACCTCGGTGGCGAATTCCACGGTGCTGGTCAACACCATCCCGCTCTGGGTGGGGCTTCTGACCCCGATCATCACCGGGGAACGGGTCCATTCCCGGACCAAGCTCGCCATCGTGCTGAGCGTTGTCGGCGGCGGGGTCATCGGCATGGGCGACATCCGGCTCGGCACCCGGGCACTGACCGGAGACGCCATGGCCGTTGCCGGCGGGATCTGTGCCGCGGTCTACCTGCTCCTCGGCCGGACCCTGCGGCAACGGCTGTCGTTGACGGCGTATGTTTTTATCTGCTACGGCAGCGCGGCGGTCTTATTGTGGATCGTGGTCCTTGCCGGCCGCTTGCCGGTGACCGGTTTCGATACCGGCACCTGGGCGGCGCTTTGGGGGCTGGCCCTGGTTTCCCAGTTGGTCGGGCATTCCAGTTTCAACTGGGCCATTCGGTGGTTCTCGTCGGCAACCGTCGCCGTCACCCTCCTGGGGGAACCGATCCTGGCCACCATCATGGCGTATTTTCTTTTCGGTGAAGGCCTCAACTTCGGCAAAGTTGTGGGTGGCGGCCTGATCCTGGCCGCGATTTACCTTTCGGCAACCGTCGAGGGCCGCCGGCCGGCCGTCGCGCCCCTCTTGCCGGGAGCCGGCCCGGAAGGACGGCCGTTGCCGCGCCGACTGGACATCGATTGAACGGGGAAAAAAACCGCAACGCACATTCGGAGGGAGAACCGCATGGGGTACACCAACATCATTTTTGAAACGGCCGATGGCATCGCCACCATTACCTTCAACCGCCCGAAAGCGCTCAATGCCTTGAACGCCGCCTTGTTGGACGAGCTCGACGGAGCGCTCGACAACGTTGCGGAAAACGAGGATATCCGGGTGCTCGTTCTCACCGGTGCCGGCGGGAAAGCCTTTGTGGCCGGCGCGGACATCACCGAAATCGCCACCTTGAATGCGCTTCAGGCCAAACGGTTCGCCCGCCGGGGCCAGGCGGTCGTCAACCGGCTGCAGGCCTTGACGATTCCGGTGATCGCCGCGGTCAACGGATTCGCTTTGGGTGGGGGGACCGAGATGGCCCTGGCCTGCGACTTCATCTACGCAGCGGAAACCGCCACGTTCGGGCTGCCGGAGATCACCCTCGGGATCATTCCGGGATTCGGCGGAACCCAGCGCCTTCCGCGCCTGATCGGCGCCAACCAGGCCAAGGAGATGATTTTTACCGGTCGGATGGTGCCCGCCCCCGAGGCCCTGACCCTCGGCATCGTCAACCGGGTCGTTCCCGCCGATCAGTTGATGGAGGCCGTCATGAAAACGGCGCGGACCATCGCCGCCAAGGGACGCGTTTCGCTCCGGGCCGCCAAGGAGGCCGTCAATCGCGGACTCGCCTGCGATCTGGCCACCGGGTGCGGCATCGAAATCGACGCCTTTGCCCTTTGCCTGGCCAGCAGCGACGCCCGGGAAGGCACGTCGGCCTTTCTTGAAAAGCGCAAGGCAACGTTTACGGCAGGATACGAGGGATAGGGGGAAATCCCGGATTCGAGCACGAGAGGAGAGGTGACGATGATCTACGATATGGAATACGAGACCATGCCCCGGGAAGCCCTGGAGTCCATCCAGTTCCGGCGCCTGAAGGCAACCCTGGATCGGGTGTTTGCCAGCGTTCCATTTTATCAGGAAAAATTTAAAAAAGCGGGCATCACGCCCAAAGACATCCGCTCCCTGGACGACTTGAGGTTTTTGCCCTTCACGACCAAGCAGGATCTGAGGGACAACTACCCCTACGGCATGTTCGCCGTACCGATGGACAACGTGGTGCGCATCCACGCCTCCTCGGGAACCACCGGCCGGCCCACGGTGGTGGGCTACACGGCGCGGGACGTGCGCACCTGGTCCGAGCTGATGGCCCGCGCCCTGACGGCCGGCGGCGCCACCCGGGGCGACATCATCCACAATGCCTACGGCTACGGATTGTTCACCGGCGGGCTTGGGGTCCATTACGGCGCCGAGCGCCTGGGGGCGTCGGTGATCCCGGTATCGGGCGGCAACACCAAGCGCCAGGTCATCATCATGAAGGACTTCCGGCCGACCATCCTGACGGCGACCCCGTCCTATGCCCTTCACCTGGCCGAGGTCGCCGAGGAAATGGGCGTCGATTTCAAGGAACTCAGCTTCAAGTTCGGCATTTTCGGGGCCGAACCCTGGTCTCAGAAAATGCGCGAGGAAATCGAACGCAAGCTCAACCTGACAGCGGTCGATATCTATGGATTGAGCGAGATCATGGGGCCCGGCGTGGCCCAGGAATGCCACGAGGCCAAGAACGGCCTGCACATCTTCGAAGACCACTTCATCCCCGAGGTCATCGATCCGGAGACGGAGAAGCCGTTGCCGACCGGCGCCACGGGCGAGCTGGTGTTTACGACCATCACCAAGGAGGCGTTCCCGGTCGTGCGCTACCGCACCCGGGACATCACGGCCCTCTCCACGGAGCCTTGCGTCTGCGGCCGGACCCTCACCCGGATGCAGCGGGTCACCGGCCGCACCGACGATATGCTCATCATCCGGGGGGTGAACGTCTTTCCTTCCCAGATCGAGAGCGTGCTGATGGAGACCAGCCAGGTGGCCCCCCATTACCAATTGGTCGTGGAACGGGAAGACAACCTCGATATCCTGACCGTCAACGTGGAAATCAACGAACAGTTGTTTTCCGACGAGGTCAAGGAATTGCAGTCCCTGGAACGGAAGCTGTCGAAAAACATCAAGGAATACCTCGGGGTATCGGCCCAGGTGAAGCTGGTGGAACCCAGGGCGATCGCGCGCAGCGAAGGCAAGGCCGTCCGGGTGATCGACAACCGGAAGATCTGAAGGAGGAGGTGACATGCGTGTCGAACAGATTTCCATTTTTCTCGAGAACAAAACCGGCCGGTTGGCCGAAGTGACCGGCATTCTCGCCAACGCCAGGGTCAACATCCGTGCCCTGGCCCTTGCCGACACCTCGGATTTCGGGGTGCTGCGACTGATCGTGGACGATACCCAGAAGGCCAAGGAGGCCTTGACCGACGAGGGATTCACCGTCGGAAAAACCGATGTGATCGCCGTGGAGGTTCCGGATATCCCCGGAGGCCTGCACCGCATTCTGGAGCTCCTCCACCACTCCGGCATCAATGTGGAATACATGTACGCCTTCGTTCGCCAAAGCGGAAACAACGCCGTCATGATTTTCCGTTTCGACCGTACCGACGACGCCATCGCCGTGCTGCGCGACAGCCACGTCAACGTCATTGCCGGCAAGGACCTGTACGCGCTGTGACCGACGGTTTGACAGGCTTCGAATATCTGGTTTATATTTTTGGGAAAATCGAGGCGGGCAGGCATCGTCCAACAAGCCGGACGCCTCGGCAGGCGGAGCGAATGGCATCATCGGGGTCTTCATTTCAGACCGTTTGGGGAGTTGTGCTGGTTCTCGTGGGGGTGGGGGTCATCGCCCGAATCCCCAGTACCGTGGCCCGGCTCGCTCGAGGCGGTTTTTTCGGATCCTCCCCCGGATTCGTCAAATTCAGTTTGGCTTTCCTTGGAATCGCCCTGATCGTCGGGGGAGGGAAAAAAATTTTCGCAGCCTATCGATCCCGACGCGACGCCGGCTCGGACGCCGACCCGTGACCCAAGCGGGCGGCCCGGTCGGCAACGGTTTCCGTGCCTTCGGACCCGCTTCCGGTGCGCACCATGACATGGGCGGCGAATGGATGCACCGCTCGGAGGCGGAAGAAAACCCCGCCGTCCGCCTTGAATATGCGCAAAACCGCCGATCCGCAGGCGGGCACGAATGGGGGATGGTGCCGGGAAACCAAAACGAGGGTTTGCCATGGCAGTTTCGAAGATGCAGATAAACAGAGCCGAGGAGAGTGTAGACCCGGATGTTCAGACCCTGAAATCCGAGGTGGAATACCGCACCAAGCTCCAGGAAATCTGCAACAAGATTTACGCGGCCAAGAACCTCGACGAAATTCTCATCAACCTCAGGGACGACATCACCAGGCTTTTCGAAGCCGAACGGATCACCGTCTACGTGGTGGACGGGAAAAACCGGGAACTGTTCTCCCGTTTCAAGACCGGCAGCGAGATCAGCGAGATCCGGATTCCCGTCTCCCCCAACAGCATCGCCGGCTGTTCGGCGTACAAGCAAAAACTGATCAATATCCGGGACGCCTACGACGAAGCCGAGCTTCACCACATCGACACGCACCTGAAATTTGACGACAGCTGGGACCAGAAGACCGGGTTCCGTACCCGCCAGGTGCTGGTATTCCCCATCATCTACAAGAAGTTTTTGTTGGGTGCCATCCAGTTGATCAACCGCAAGTCCGGTGAGCGGTTCATCGCGCGTGACGAATGGGCCGTCGAAGAGCTCGCGAAGATCCTCGGCATCGCCCTTTACAATCAGAAGCGCATGGCCAGGTCCCGGCCGAGCAAGTTCGACTACTTCCTGGAAAACCATATCCTGACCCAGAAAGAACTCGATCTCGCCATCACCTTGGCGCGCCAGCGCAAGGAGCCGATCGAAAACATCCTGATCATGGACTTCAAGATCCCGAAAGGCGAGATCGGCAAGTCCTTGAGTCATTTCTACAAGGTGCCATTCAGCGAATTCAAAAAAAACGCACCGATTCCCGGAGAGCTTCTGACCAATATCAAGGTGCCGTTCATGCGCAACAACGTGTTTGTCCCTCTGCGCATGGACGGTGACAAAGCCATCATCCTCACCGAGAACCCCAACGACCTGCAGCGCGACGATACCATCCGCATGGCCTATTCCGGGAAGGACCTGATCTTTCACGTGGGCCTTCGTGAAGACATCCAGCAGTACATCAATCTTTTCACGCAGGACGAAAAAGAGACCGCGTCCATGGATCAAATCCTCTCCCAACTTGCCGCGGAGGACGGCGAGATCGACGAAGCCGAAGGCTCGGTGGGCGAGGAAGACAGCGCCGTCGTTCAACTGGTCAATAAGATCATCATCGATGCCGTCAACCGTGGGGCATCCGACATCCACATCGAACCCTACCCGGGAAAGCAAAATACCCAGGTGCGCATCCGCATCGACGGCGCCTGCTCGGTTTACCAGACCATTCCCTACGCGTATCGCAACGCCATCGCCTCCCGCATCAAGATCATGTCGGATCTGGATATCGCCGAACGGCGAAAGCCCCAGGACGGCAAGATCAAGTTCCGGAAATTCAGCGGGCTCGATGTTGAACTGCGTGTCGCGACGATTCCCACCCAGGGCGGGATGGAAGACATCGTCATGCGGATCCTTGCCGCCGGGGAACCGATCCCCTTGGAAAAACTCGGCCTCACCCAAACCAACTTCGACAATTTCGTCAGCGCCATCACCAAGCCTTACGGCCTCATTTTCGTATGCGGACCGACCGGTTCCGGGAAGACCACCTCGCTTCACAGCGCCCTGGGATACATCAACAAGACCGAAACCAAGATCTGGACGGCCGAAGATCCGGTGGAAATTACCCAGCGCGGGTTGCGCCAGGTGCAGGTGAAACCCAAGATCGGCTTTGACTTCGCGGCCGCCATGCGGGCCTTCCTGCGGGCCGATCCGGATGTCATCATGGTCGGTGAAATGCGCGACAAGGAAACCACCAGCATCGGCATCGAGGCCTCGCTCACCGGCCACCTGGTCTTTTCCACCCTTCACACCAACAGCGCGCCGGAAAGCATCACCCGGTTGCTGGACATGGGGATGGATCCTTTCAACTTCGCCGACGCGATCCTTTGCATCCTCGCCCAACGCCTGAGCCGGACCCTTTGCAAGCACTGCAAGGAAAAATTCCACCCGAACCATGATGAATACGAAGAACTCGTTCGGGAATACGGCCACGATGCCGCCTTCGACCGGCACGTGAAGATCCCCTTCGGCGAGGATCTGATGCTCTACCAGCCCAAGGGCTGCGAACGGTGCAACAACACCGGTTATCTCGGCCGGATGGGCCTCCACGAGCTGCTCATGGGCACGGATCCGATGAAAAAGCTCATCCAGATGAAATCCCAGATGGAAACGATTCGGGAGCAGGCCGTCAAAGACGGCATGACCACCCTGAAGCAGGACGGTGTCGGCAAGATTTTCGACGGCAAGCTGGACCTTCTGCAGGTGCGCAAGGTCTGCATCAAGTGACGCGCGAACCGCAGGCGATCGCAGCCGGAAGAACGTTGAGGCCCGATCGGCCGAAGCCCGAAGGCGTCGGCGGCCCGTGCCCGGCAAGGCGTTATCCGGAGGGCCCTTTCGAATATCGACCGACGGCCCGACGTTGTGCCGTCACTGCGGACGCGGTCCGCATCCAGGCGGATGGAGCGCGCCGGGTGCCCGCTTTCTCCGGCATGACGGCACCGCGCGTGAAACACGTTTCGTTTCAATTCTTCTTTCCCTGTTTGAATTTTTCGAGCTGCTTGCGGTAGTACGAGGGGTTGCCGGGCCGTGCGGCCAGCGCCGCCTCTTCCGCGGCGACGGCGTCGTCGATCTCCCCGTTGACGTAAAGGCTCTCGGCCAGGGTGTCGAGCACGAAGGGCTTTCGGGAAAGCGCCGCCGCGCGCCGGGCCAGGGTGAGGGCGCGTTGGGGCTTTCGAAAAGCCGCGTCCGGGCAGGTGGCATAGAGCCACGCCAGGTTGTTCAACGGCCGGGCGTCGGTGCTGGACAGCGAAATGGCGCGCTCGTAGGCATCGACCGCCTCGGCGTAACGCCCCTCCTGCTGGCGCAAATCCCCGAGCATGGCGTAGAGATCCGCGTTGGCCGGATGCCGTCCCAGTTCCCGGACGATGAGTTTTTCCGTGAAATGCCGGTTGAAACGACTTCCCGACCCGCCGACGTTCATCGCATAGCCGGCCCCCCCCACTAGGATCATGACGAGGGTGTAGACCACGATGCCGCGATGAATCTTCCGGTCATGGCGATGGATCCATTCCGGATCGGATTGACTGCGGAACAGGTAGTCAATCCGCTGGCGGATGTTGAAGTGGTGCCAGTTCGGCCTTTCCGGGGACTGCTTTCCCGTCATGCCGATCTTGGCCAGAGAGCGGATCAGGGGAAATGCGTCGGGAAGCAACGTGAAGACATGAAGATCCGCCTGCCGTTCGAAGTTTCGCATGAAGTAGCCGAAGATATACCGGAAATAGATCAGAAAAAATCCGATCAACGCCACGTTGAAGATGCCGGAAAGGGTCGAGGCGGGGTTGAATCCGGTGACGCGGACGATGGCGCTCACCGCGTCGAAGTAGATCAACCCGAACAGCAGGAGATCGACAAGGGAATAGGCCAGAACGGCATAGCCCAGGAAGAAAAGCAGGTAGAAAAGCAGGTGGTGTTTGCGGACGTGGCCGATTTCGTGGGCGATGACCGCATCGAGTTCTTCCGGGTCCAGGGCCCGGGCCAGGGCCGGGGTGACCATGATGTAGCGGTACCGGGCGACCAATCCCATGACCCCGGCGGTCATCATCGATCCACCGAAGATCGGCCAGTAGACGATATCCCGGTAGCCGACATCCGCGCGGGCGCACATTCCGGCGATCCGCTTTCTCAAGGGCCCCTCCTCCATGGGCCGGCATCGCCAGAAGTGCTGGATGATGGCCGGCCCATAGATTGCCGCCAGCAACAGGACCAGGGTGAAGGTGCTCAGTTCGCCGGCCGTCGAGTTGAGTGCCGCCTTGATCGTTTGATAGGGCAACAAGGCGATGACATCGGCCAGCAGCGAAAGCATGAACCATGGCAGCAACACCGGGATCGCAAAGGAGAGATTTGACCAGACATAGCCGGCGCGGTCCTTCTCGATCCCGGTCATCAGGTGGAACAGGGGGGAGGAAAAATGCCACACAATGGCCAAGAGTCCGGCGAAAAGGCCCATGAAAACCACCGCGAGGAGGGTCGGCAGTGCGGCGAAGACCGGCCAATCCGCGACGTATGACGGCAACCCGAGCCCATAGACGAGGAAGGCGAAAACGGCGATGGCAAGAATCGCCATGCGGCTCTGGGCGGCATTGAACCGCGCCTCGAGCCGGTAGGGATCTTCCCATTGCGCCAACCGCGCCAGCCGGGTGAATTGCCAGCGCACCAGCAGGGCAAACCCGGTAAAGACGAGAAGCAGCATCCCGACCCCATCGGCCAGGGGCATCCGGGCCGCGCCGGTGGGCTGGTAGGTGGCGTAGATCAGCAGCGCGACGATGAAGTAGATAAAATTTGCAAACATCGGCATTCCATCGGGTTATGGGGTGACTCCGGGGGCGGCGGCCGCGGGCAAGGGGGCTGGCAGGCTTGCGGACACAACGGACGACGTGGACCGCGCGGACACGGCCGGGGTCTAGGCGCCGGGGTCGGGGGCAGGGGGCGGTTCGTTTTCCCGGGCCGCGGCCTTTTTCCCGGTCCGCCGGACGTAGCGCTCCTTTTCCGAGTAGATGCAGCCGCAATAGGGCTGCCGGTACATGCCGCGGGCCTTGGATTCGGCAATGCCTTCTTTCCAGCCTTCCCGGAAATCGTGGTAGAAAAACCGGATGCCCGCCTCCCGGCCCACCGCTTCGCCGATCTCACGGATCATGTCGTGTTTTTGAAACCGGCTGTAGAGAAGCGTGGAGGAAAAGCAGTCGAATTTTCCACGCCGGGCCAGAAGGGCCGTGGCCCGCAACCGGTCGTGATAACAGTACCGGCAGCGATCCGCTTCCCGGAAGGCCACGTTGCGAAGGAACCCCTCCAGGTCGTATCCCTGCTGGACGATGACCTTCATCCGGATCTCCTCGGCATAGGCGAGAAGGGTCTCTTCCCGCCGGCGGCACTCGGTGTACGGGTGGATGTTGTGGCGGTAGAAAAAGCCCATGACCGACATGCCGGCACGGGCCAGGAAACCGGCCGGGTAGACGGTGCAGGGTCCGCAGCACGTGTGCAGAAGAATTTTCATCGGCGTTCTCCGAAAATGGCCGTGCCGATTCGTACCAGGGTGGCGCCTTCGGCGATCGCCGTCTCGAAGTCGCCGCTCATGCCCATGGAAAGTTCGGTCATGCTCACCCCGGCAAGACCGAGCGCATCGATTGCCGCCGCCAGTTTCCGGAGCATGGCAACGTACGGCCGGGCCCGGATTGGATCGTCGAATGAGGGGGGAATGGTCATCAGACCCTGCAAGGACAGGTGCCCCATTTCACCGACGGCCCGGGCCAGACCGGCCGCGGCTTCGGGCCGGATGCCGGATTTCGTGGCTTCGCCGCTGCAGTTGACCTGAATGAGAACGGGCTGCACTTTTTTGATTTGGGCCGCCTGCCGGTCCAGTTCCCGGGCGAGCTTTTCCGAATCGAGCGTGTGGATCAAATCGAAAAGCCGGACGGCGTATTTTGCCTTGTTGCGCTGGAGGTGGCCGATGAAGTGCCATTGGATGCCGGGTTCGCCCATGGCGTCGATTTTTTCCCGTGCCTCCTGGAGGTAATTTTCGCCGAAGACCCGCTGTCCGACGGCGGCGGCGGCGACGACCCCTTCGATGGGGACGGTTTTGGTGACCGCCACCAGCCGGACGTCCCCGGGCCGGCGGCCGGCGTTGCGGGCGGCCCGGTCCAGGCGGTCGCGGATGGTTGAAATCCGGGATTCGATCATCGGTCGGGGATCGGTCATGTCCGGCTCCTTTTTGGGTCGTCTCCGTCCATGGGTCGGCCATTCGTGGGCGGACATTAGGCGTTTACGCGGCCGCCTGCATTGCCGTCGTAACGGATGACGCCCGATTGCAGCAGGTAGGTCACGACCTCGCAGACCGGAAGGCCCACCACATTGGTGTAGGAGCCGTTGATCCGGCTGACGCAAAAGGTGCCGATGCCCTGGATCGCGTAGGCCCCGGCTTTGTCAAACGGCTCGCCGGTGCGGATGTACCAGTCGATTTCCGCTTCGCTCAGCTGCTTGAACGTCACCTCGGTGACCACGGTTTCGGCATGGCGCCGGCCAAGGGCATGGCAGACGATGGCAACCCCGGTCATCACGCGGTGGGTTTGCCCGCTCAGCAACCGGAGCATCCGGCGGGCTTCATCGAAATCCGACGGCTTGCCGAGAATCGTGTCATCGATGACAACGATGGTGTCGGCCCCGAGCACCCAGGCCTCGGGGTATCGGCGGCCGATGCCGTCGGCCTTGGCGTCGGCCAGGGCCTGGACGTAGGAGGCCGGTTCCATGAGCGGCACGGCCCCTTCGTCGATTCGGCTCGGCACCACGTCGAAGACCAGGCCGGCCCGATCGAGGAGAGCCCGGCGCCGCGGGGATTCGGAGGCCAGCACCAGGGGGCGCTTTGGGGTTGCTTGTTCGGAATCCACGCGCTATCCTTCGGGTCCCGGTCGCGCCTGAACGAAACGTTTCGATGATGGACGAGGCCGCAGGGATTTTTCGGTCGCAGGTGGTCGCTTGCGCCGCGTTGAGGGTCGAAAAATTCCGGAAACGTCGTTTCCGGGGCCAAACGGTGCACGGTCGCACCGTTCCGACGTGAAATAGTGTTCATCCCAGGATCCGCAATTTCGTGTGAGATCAAGGCGGCCGGATGATTGGAACCGGAGAAATAGCTTTGGCTATTTCGAGGATGCCAATCGAACGGCCAACGCAGAAATCGCGTAAAAGGGCCATTCCGGGATGGACACTAAATAGCAAATGGCCCCGGCTT
>JBJKPT010000175.1:0-7359 GCA_046706045.1 Desulfobacterales bacterium | reverse complement strand
ATTGCGTCCGGAAGGCATTCGGGGGTATTTTGTGTCCAATCGGAAAAAGGAGGCGCGGATGGAACGGAAAAAGCACGGCCGCATGGCGTTTTATACGGGGCGCTCACCCCTGGACCATGAGCGACCGACACTGGTGTTCATTCATTCCTCGGGAAGCTCGGCCCGGATGTGGGAACACCAGGTGATGGGGCTGGACGAAGGCGCCAACACCGTGGCCCTGGACCTTCCGGGCCATGGCGGCAGCGATGGGCCGGGGATGGACCGGATCGTGGATTATGCGGCGGCCGTGGCCGAATGGATCGCGGAGATGGGGTGGTTCATGCCGATTCCATGCGGGCTGAGCATCGGAGGGGCCATCGTCCTTCAGCTGCTGCTCGATCACGAAGCCTCTGTTGCCGGCGGCATCCTCATGGGCACCGGCGCGCGCTTGCGGGTGATGCCGGCCATTTTTGAGGCGATCGAGAAGGATTATGCCGGATTTGTCGCCTCGGTCGGGAACCTCGCGGTTTCGCCGGCGGCGGAACCCGACCGGATCCGGGAGGTGACGGCGATCATGGCCGCCTGTCCGCCCGAGGTCACCGCCGGGGATTTTCGGGCCTGCGATGCGTTTGACACGATGGCCCGGCTGGGGGAGATTCACCGTCCGGTGCTGATCCTCTCCGGCGCCGACGACCGGTTGACCCCGCCCAAATATTCCGATTACCTGGCGCAGCACATTTCCGGCGCCGTCAGGATACACCTGGAAAACACGGGGCACATGATGGCCGTGGAACGACCCGACGCCGTCAATAACGCCATTCGTCATTTTATGGATACCCTGAAATGTTAAATTAACCTCACGCCCGGTCGATGGATTTGCGAAGAAGCACCTTGGTGCGTTCGATTGCTTTTTCGTAGGTGCTGTTGTTGCGCTGAACGTAAAAGTCGGTATGGATCGGGCGAGCTTGCCGGCGGGCATTGAGGATGAAGGCGTCAAAAGCATCCGCCGTAGGAAAGCGCAAGGCGAACAACTCCGCCCAGCAGTTGCTATAAATCACGCCGAAATCGAGCTTTTCCTTAAACCAGGGGGATTTTCCCAGGCCCACGACAACGAGCATGCGGGTGATAAACTCGGCTTGCAGGTAGTTTCCGTAATCCACGTCGTGGGTTTCGTAGGTTCCGAACGCCTGACGGATGCGCTCACCCAGATTCAACACCTCCTTCAGGGTCACGCTGGAGGGGTTGGGCCGCATGCGCACCTTGTTGGCGGCAAACAGATCGTTCCAGACGACAAAGGCGATGACGGGAAGGATGTCGGGATTGGCAATCAGCGGATCGCCCGTATCGTTTCCGGAGTAAGCCCGCCAGGTGTCGTCCGCCATGCTCAAGCTGATGCTGGGCACGTTGAGGCTTCCGGTGGGTTTTTGCAAAACGGGGATCTTGTGTTCTTTTTTCAGGTAGAAGGCCGAAATCTTCCGGCCCAGAATCGTCAAATCCCGCCGGTCGCTTTCGCCGGCCACACCGTCTTGCTCGGCGGAAATTTCCCGGTAAAGTTGCAGCATCCGCCTGAACAGACGATCGCCCAACTCGACCTGCTCGTGAAACCGCCACGATTCGGCCCGCCTGAGATACGCCTGGCGCTCCTTGCTGATGCCGAAGGGTTTGAAAAAGGGCATGGCCAGACGGTTTTTTACCCGTTGATTCCGGTTGTACGGATTGAATTCGCTGCGAATATAGAGGCATTCGGCGAAAAAGCGGAGCTGGTCGGGCCGGGTTTTGCGATAATTTTCGGCGATGGCCGCCATGGTGAAAATGCTGAAATCCGGGAATTGTTCGGGATCCGCGGTGGACAGGACCTTTTCCCGGAACCGATGGCAAAGCAATCGCTCCCCCGGGGATTCGAGGAGCATTTTCAGAAGGCTCATTTTGATAATGGACTTCAGCGGTCGGCTCAGCGATTTGTTGAGCTGCCATAGTGCGGCACCGAAATATTCCGATTTTTCCACCCGTTCGATGTCGCCGAAGTCGATGATGTCGTACTCTCCGAAATTTTCATCGGCAACGGCGGCCCTGGCCTGCTCGTAGCCGATGGCGCCACTGGGATCAAAGGAAATCCACCACAAGGGAATCTTTCCAAGGATCACCATCATGGACCGGTAAAATTCCTCCTTGAGCACATTCTGCTGGGTGCTGCCCGAGCTTTCGGCATCGACGCTGCCAAAACGGCATTCACGGATGGCGGTCACATCACAGATAAAGAAATAGACCGGCAGCCGGGTGTTGGCATCCAGCCAGTCGCGGATCAGATTGATTTTCTGGTCGAGCTGTTGCCATGAGTTCCGATCGAAGGCCGTCGCATCGATTGCGACCCAGATGTCGCAGTCCGATCCGCGGGTCTGGCTCACACTGCCCACGCTACCGATGGTGTAAAGCCCATCGATGACAAGGTATTCGGCTTTGGGTGCCATCATGGTGCCGCTTTTCCGGACACCGAAACGTCGTTTGAATTCGCGCTCTCGTTTGCGGATCTCCTTCTCGAAATCAATGCCGTAGACCCGGAACTGCCGTTTCAGATCGGGGATGAAACCCGGGCAGCCCGGTTCGTTGATGCTCAACAACCAGGGAAGCAGGTAGAGGATTGTCTCGTGATCGTTGGGGGAGAGTTCAGCAAACAGCCGTTTTCGGAACGCGTTGTACTGAACAAACCGTTTCCGATTCCAGAACAAGGTGCGTTGAAGGGTTCTCACGCTCGGCCCGTCATGATCGGCCGGATTCGGCACGCTTTGCCTTTTGGGAGGCTTTTTACGAATCTGCATGGCCGGGCGCTTGTTTCCGGAAAATGGTTGGTGGTATCGATCGCGGATATGACCCTTTGGGTCGACCCGGGTGCTTCGGCCGACGGCCGCGCGGCGGGCCGGCGCCGGATACCGGTTATGGTAAGGTGCATGTCGATCGTTTCAAGCCGGTCCTAACGCTTTCGGATGGGTTGTTTTTTTGAACCGGCTTCTACCATTATGGCCGAAGCGATACCATGCTTCAACTGAAATTGAGTTCCTTAAATTTCGGAAGAAAGAAATCGAGCTCGGCCGGCGTGCACGTATCGACAAAGTGGAGAATTTGGCGGCTGTAGCGGCCCTGGTCCCGAATGGTGTCGGTGGCGCGGAGGCAGGCTCCCGCGTCCAGGCGGCCGCTGAACATCAGCAGCCGGGGGAACAGCAAGGCGTTGATGTAAGGGATGCCGTTGTCCCGGCAGATGGCGGCCCCGCGTCCGTCGTCGATGAGGACAAAGCGTCCGCGGCCCTTTGCGTAAAGTCGGAGGGTGTCCCGCTCGCCGGCGTGGAGCGCGGCGTCGCGCCATGGCGGATCCGGAGCCGGCCCGCCGCCGGTATCCGGATTTTCGATGCGGATGCGGCGATGGGTCTTCAAGCGCATAAAATCACGGGCTCCCGGGTAACCCGGTCGACTGACCTCGGAAAATACCGACGCCGCCATCACGACACGGTACGCGTCGACCAAAAATTCGATCAGCCCGGCCTTGAAGAGCAAAATGGCCGATGAGGCATCCACGAGGGCATCGGCCCGGGAACCGGCGTTCGGATCGGCGCTTTGGCCGAGGAGCCGATCCGCTATGGCATGGGTGGTCGGAATGGCGCTATTTCCCGTTGAGGCCGGCAAAGAGGTCCGTACTGAGGTAGCGTTCCCCCGTGCTCGGCAGAATCGTGACGATGCGTTTGCCATGAAATTCCGGCCGCACCGCCACGTGCAGGGCGGCCCAGACCGCGGCCCCCGAGGAAATGCCGCACAAAATACCTTCAAGCCGTGCGAGGCGTCGGGCCGTTTCGAAGGCATCGTCATCGGCCACCGTGACGATATCGTCCAGGATCGAGCGGTCCAGGACTTCGGGAACGAACCCGGCACCGATGCCCTGGATCTTGTGAGGCCCTTTGGCGCCGCCGGAAAGAACCGGCGATGCCGCCGGTTCTACGGCAATGGCTTGAAACGCGGGATTTCTTGCCTTGATGGCCTGGGCCACGCCGGTGATCGTTCCGCCCGTTCCCACCCCGGCGACGATGGCATCCACCCGGCCGCCGGTATCGGCCCAAATCTCTTCGGCGGTGGTGCGCCGGTGAATGGCCGGGTTTGCGGGATTGGCGAACTGATTGGGCATGAAGGCGTCTGCTTCACGTTCGACGATTTCCCGGGCCTTTTCAATGGCGCCGTACATGCCCGCCGCGCCGGGTGTCAGCACCAGTTGCGCACCGAGGTGAACGAGGAGTTTCCGGCGTTCGACACTCATGGCGTCAGGCATCGTCAGGCAGAGCCGGTAGCCCCGGGAAGCGCAGACAAAGGCCAGCCCGATGCCGGTGTTGCCGCTGGTCGGTTCCACGATCAGGCTCTGGGGGCCGATTTTCCCGTCGGCCTCGGCGGCGGCGATCATGGCCGCGGCAATGCGGTCTTTTACGCTGCCAAGGGGGTTGCGGTATTCGAGTTTGACCAGCACCTCGGCCGTTGAATCGTCACCGAGACGGTTGAGTTTCACCAGCGGTGTCCGGCCAATGGTTTGGATGCTGTCGGTGTAAATGTTCATGGGGGACTCCAATCGATTGCGATGGTGTGACCGGCCATGGATTGGCAATTTTTCGCGGATTCAAGGCGGGCGTATCATTGAATCGCAGGGACCTCGTGCCGATTCGAGGATTCACATCGAAACGCACCGCGCCCAAATCGTCGGAAAGGGCCATTGGTGGACGGGCACTAATTGTAAATCAGGCGCGGGGTCTCCATGACCACCCGCGTGTCCGGCGGCACCGATTCGGTCAGCCACACGTTGCCGCCGATCACCGATCGGGCCCCGATCACGGTCTCACCGCCCAGGATCGTGGCTCCGGAATAGATGATCACGTCGTCTTCGATGGTCGGGTGCCGCTTTTTCCCCCGCAGCCGCTCGCCGGCGTTTCGGGGCAGACTCAGCGCCCCCAGGGTCACCCCCTGGTAGATCCGCACGTTGTCGCCGATCACCGTCGTTTCGCCGACCACCACCCCGGTGCCGTGATCGATAACGAACCGCTCGCCAATCCGTGCGCCCGGATGGATATCGATACCGGTGACGGAATGGGCGTATTCGGTCATCATCCGGGGCAAGAGCGGCACGCCGAGATCATACAGCCGATGGGCGATCCGGTAGACGGAAATGGCCATCAGGCCCGGGTAGCTAAAGATGATCTCGTCGTGACTTTTTGCCGCCGGATCGCCCTCGTAGATCGCTTGCACGTCCGTTGCGAGCACCCGGCGCTGCTCCGGGATCGTCGAAAGAAGCGCCAGGGCGGCCCTGTGCCCCTGGTCCTCGCACCGCGTGCAGGGCAGGTCGTAGCGGAGGCAGTCATGGCGGATGGCCCGGGTGATCTGTTCGGAAAGCATGTCGTAGAGGCGGGATACCGTTTTCCCGATCGAGTATTTCAAATCGATGGGATCGATCTTTTCCGGTGTGAAATACCCCGGGAAAAGCACTTCCCGAAGGTTTTCGATGATGCGGAGCACGTCTTTTTCCGAACAGATCGGATCAAAGTCGACATGGGTGAAACACCGATTATCCCCGCAATGGTCGATGATGCGTTCGGCGATGGCCGGCAGTTCGGATTTGAGCCGGGCGCAGGTTTCCACATCGCTTTTGCAGGTGACGGAATCCGTAATGGCGATGTCGTTCATGGCGTTTTCTCCGCATATTGGCGCAGGATCCGGCGAGCGGTGCGAGCGGCTCGGATTCATACCCATTAAAAGCTCAAAATTAAACGCTGGGTGGGCCTTTGTCAAAAAGGGGGCTCCGGCGGCGGGAATCCCCCGGGCCATGGTTCGAATGCGGGCATTGCACTGCCGGTTGCGGGGGCGTCCTGTGGGGGGGCCTTTTGTACCTGAAAGGCAACGCACTATTTACTTATTGTCAGGGTTGTGGCTTAACCACCCCTATCATGAAATCCGTTTGTCCACTTTTTAAGAGACTTTCCGCGGTCCCGACCGGATGCCCCAAAAGCACGGCCCCTTCCTGATCCGGACAAACCCCCTTGATGTCGGCGTGCGCCAACGCTTCCGGAAATGGTTTTTCCGGCATCTTCTGCGCTGAAAAAGGAACCCTTATGAAAACGCAATTCAAACGGCGGATCCTGGGACGCACGGGCCTGGTGGTGGGCCGTCTCGGTGTCGCGGCCAGTTACGGGGCGCCCGCAGCGGCCTTTGAGGAAGCCTTTGACCACGGGTGCAACTACTTTTACTACGGTTCGGGACGGCATCGTGCAGGAATGCGCCGCGCCCTTCGAAACCTTTGCCGCAGCGGTCAAAGGGATCGCTTGGTGGTGGCCGTTCAAACCTATGCCCGGTACGGCCTGGCCACGGATCTCGCCATTGCCCGGACCATCCGGCGTCTCGGCATCGGCCACGTCGACATCCTGATCTTGGGCTGGCACAACCGGACGCCGTCGCCAAGGCTCCTCGATCGGGCGTCGGCACTCCGGGACCGGGGTCTGGTGCGCCATATCGGCATGTCCGGCCACCACCGGCCCCTGTTTGCGGAGCTTGCCGCCGGGCGTTTTTTCGATGTGTTCCATGTCCGTTACAATGCGGCGCACCGGGGGGCGGAAACCGAAGTATTTCCTTTTTTTACCGATCCGGACCGGCCGGGCATCGTTACGTACACGGCCACCCGGTGGGGGCATCTGCTCAATGGAAAGTGGGTGCCCGAGGGCGAGCGCCCGCTTTCGGCCGCGGAATGCTACCGCTTCTGCATGTCCAGCCCGGCGGTGGACATCTGCCTGTGCGGGCCGAAAACCATCGATCAGATGCGGGCCGCCTTGGTGGCCCTTGACCGCGGTCCCTTGGATGCCGACGACATGAGCCGGCTTCGACGCATCGGCGACCATGTACGCGAGCATGCCGGCGGATTTTTTGCCTTTTAGCCGCAGGGGTACCTGACACAAGAGGCACCGGAAATTCGGTTTTCGGCGCTCGTCAACGGGAAATGAAAAATACGATGAACGCAAAGATAACGATGCCCGCGGCAGAGGCGGTTCGGCTGGAGAAGATCGATTGGTCGGCGATCATGATGCTGGCGGCCGGCGCGACCCTGATCAGTTTTTCTTCGGTTTTTGTGAAGATCGCCGATTTGGGGCCGATCGCCGCGGGTTTTTACCGAACCCTTTTCGGTTCTGCCGCGCTCATCCCGGTAGCATTCTGCCGCCGCAGATTCGGGCGGCCGGGATGGCGGACCCTTCTCTTGGTCGTAGCCTGCGGCGTGGTATTTGCCTCGGATTTAACCGTTTGGCATAAAAGCATCCACGAGATCGGACCGGGGCTCGCCACCATTTTGAGCAACTTCCAGGTGTTTGTCCT
>JBJKPT010000174.1:0-2770 GCA_046706045.1 Desulfobacterales bacterium | reverse complement strand
TTGATGACCTGACGGGTCTCGTCCAAGAGGTTCATGATGGTCTCAAACCGCGGGGGCTCTTCCTTGATGATCCAGCCGATGACGGCATGGGCCGAGGCCGAGCCGATGGATCCGGCAAGAATTTGCTCCACGTGGCCCACGAGTCCGGGATCGGCATTCAGGCCCCGCCGCCATTCCATGTCGTAATTCCGGCCATAGGCATCAAGAATCTCGTCGGAGCGTTCCCGGCCGAGAAACCGCTCCATCAGGGTCCGCAAATCCGATACCGTGGCACTGCCTCTGCGCTTGGCCGCTTCACCGGTCTCCCCGGTCACCTTGAACACATTGACGAAAAGGGCTGCTTGGGATTGCTCCATGTCCGATGCACCGGAAAAAAGCGATCCAACGATATAGGCGCTCACATTGACCAGCATGCTCCAGAACACGGCATGGGCCACTTCGCTGAAATCCGTGAGCCCGAAAAGCCGGTAGGGCCGAAGCCACCCGATGCCGAAAGGCCCGTTCGTGATGAACGACATGGGCAGCAGCCCGGCCGGGGCCAGGGACGGCAGCACGAGCGTGTAGATCCACACGGCGGTACCGGTCGTCAACCCCCACAACGCCCCGGTGCGGTTGCCCGCCCGCCAGAACAGGCCGCCCAGAAGTGCCGGCGCGAACTGGGCCACGGCGGCAAAGGACACAATGCCGATGGAGACCAACGCGTAGATTTCGCCGATGGAGCGAAAATAGAGGTAGCCGAGCAGCATGACCATCACGATGCTGCCGCGCCGCAAGGCAAGAAGCAGATCCGAGAGATTGTCCCGGGAGGCGAGTCCCAGGGAGGGCATTCGAAGCAGCACCGGCATGAAGAGGTCGTTGCAGAGCATGGTCGACAAAGCCACGCTCTCGACGATGACCATGCCGCTGGCGGCCGACATGCCGCCAATGAAGACAAACAGTGCCAGGGCTTGCTGATGGGCCATCATGGGAAGGGCCAGCACAAAGGTGTCGGCATCCACGTGGGTGCCGGCAAACGAGATCATCCCGCCGATGGCGATGGGCAGCACAAAGATGTTGATGACCAGCAAATACAATGGAAAGAGCCACATGGCTTTTCCCAGATGGCGTTCATCGACATTTTCCACCACCGCCATTTGGAACTGTCTCGGCAGGCAGATGATCGCCATCATGGACAGGAAGATGTTCGCCGTCCAGTCGATGTATGCGTGGGGGTTGCGGGGCAGGGTGAAAAGCCGGCTGGCGGCGCTGAGGGCGGCGCGCCGGAGAAGGTGCTCCGGGTGCCCGAACATCACGAAACTCACGAAAACCCCCACGGCCAGGAACGCGACAAGCTTTACCAGACTTTCAAAGGCGATCGCCGCGACAAGCCCTTCGTGGCGTTCGGTAACGTCCAGATGCCGGGTGCCGAAGAGAATCGCGAAGAGTGCGAGGAGCACCGCGATGAGAAACGCCGCATCGTGGAGCACCGGAATGGCGGTGAAATGGACCGGCATCCGGATGTTCGGGTATTGGTCGATCAGCAGAAAGCTGATGGCGATGGCCTTCAATTGAAGGGCGATGTAAGGAAGGATCCCGATCACCGCGATGATGGTGACCAAGCCGCCGACGAGCGGGCTCTTTCCGTAGCGCGATGCGATGAAGTCCGCAATGGAGGTAATACGGTAGACCTTGCAGATGCGGATGATTTTTTTAATGACCCAAAAGCCCAGGGCGACCATCAGGGTCGGGCCGAGATAGATGGTCAGAAACCCCGGGCCGCCTCGAACGGCACGGCCGACGCTGCCGTAAAAGGTCCAGGCCGTGCAATAAACGGCCATGGACAGGGCGTAGATATACGGCGAACCGATGAGGCTGCGGCCGGCATCGGCCCGGCGATCGACCGCGTGGGCGATGGCAAACAACGTGCCCATGTAGAAAAACGAACAAAAAAGGATGACGCCGGTTTGGAGCATGCTTCTTCTTGTTCGGGGGTATCAGCGCCGCGGGCCGGACGGACGAACGCTTCGTTGCGCCAAGCCGATCAGTCCGATCACAACCGCCCAGACGGCAAACAGGTATATATAGAGCATCGGGATACCGAAAACGCTTCGGTCAAGATTGAACAGGGACAGGATGGGAAAGTTAAACAAGACGCAGCCCAGCAAAAATACACCGAAGAGGCGTCTTTTGGCGGAAGCGTCCGGTTGCATGCGCGGAGACCTTTCGTCTCGTGTCAGTCGATATCCACCCACGGCGGGGGGTAGACCCCTCTCCGATGAAATGAACTCCGGAGATTGCGGGACTCTTGGATCCGTCCGGATTTTATAGAAACCTTGCCCGGGAATGTCAATACGCGCCGGGGAAAAGGGAAGGGGGGGGCGAGCAAAATCCCGCAGGGGCACCAAAAGCGCCTGCCATGGGTATTTTCTTGATCGTGTGGGGAAGGGCACCCCCGCGACCCGGGGTGCCCCCTGCGTGGCTATTCGCTCTCGTTCTTGGCGTGGCTATTCGCTCTCGTTCTTGATGGTGGCGATCACTTTTTCCGCCAATTGGGCCGGGATCTCTTCGTAATGGGAAAACGCCATGGTGAACATCCCCCGGCCGCCGGTCATGGAGGTCAGATCCGGCGCATAGGTCTGGAATTCGGCGAGGGGCACCTGGGCCTTGATCACCTGGTTTCTGCCGGCGTTGTCCATGCCGAGCACCCGGCCGCGACGGGAGTTGAGGTCCCCCATGATGTCGCCCATGAACTCGTCCGGCGTGGTCACGGTGATGTTCATGATCGGTTCGA
>JBJKPT010000173.1:0-4294 GCA_046706045.1 Desulfobacterales bacterium | reverse complement strand
GTCTCGGGTTTTTTCGTGCTGCTTTACCGGACAAGGCTGGGACGGGCGTTCCGCGCCATCGCGGAAGATCCCAACGGCGCGCGGCTGGTGGGGATTCCGTTGCTGAAGACCGGCCTCGAGAGCTATGCGCTCACCGGGGTTCTGGGCGGAATCATCGCGCTTTTGCTGGCCACGCTTCTGGGTTCCGCATCGGCGGGTCTCGGGGAGCAGGTGGCAAACAAGGTGCTCGCGGTCTCCATCATCGCAGGACTCGGCAATCTTCCAGGCGGGTTGGTCGTCGGGCTTTTACTGGGCATTCTCGAGGCCGTGACCCAAGGCTACATTTCCGGCTCCTGGTCCAATGTCATCGCGTTCGTGGTCATGCTCGTGGTGATCCTGGCAAAGCCTTCGGGGCTTTTCGGCAGCAAGCTGTAGGGGGAGACCGTGTCGCTTCCGCTCTATTATTTTCTGTCCATAACGGCAGTCAACATCCTCTTGAGCTGGACCATGTACCTGCCCTACCGGGTGGCCCAACTGCATTTTCTCACGGTGGCCAACATGGCCATTTCCGGGTACGCGGCCGGCTATCTCGTGTTGAGCCTTCACCTGCCCTTCGGCCTGGCGCTTGCGATCGGGTTTTTGCTGGGGGGGGGCATTGGCTATCTCGTATCGATTTTCATCGGGGATGCCCCCACCTTCGCGGTGGTCATCGTCGGATTCGCCTTTATCTACATCACCCGAACGGTCATCGAGAACACGCCTGCCGTGGGCGGCACCATGGGCATGTACGGCCTTCCCAATATCGGCGGGAGCCCTTCGATCGACCGCTTCGTGATCATCGCCATTCTCTACGGACTGGTCGTTCTGGTGGGCTTCATCATCCACCGCTTCGACCACTCGAGCCTGGGGCGCGCCGCCTCCGCGGTGTTTGTCGACAAGGAGCTGGCCCTTTCCCTGCGAATCGATATCCGAAAGCTCGGGATGCTCTTGCAGACCTTCAGTTGACTGGTGGCCGGCGGCAGCGGGGTCCTTTACGGATTTATCTTTAAAAGCTTCGATCTCAACTTTTTCAGTTTCAGTCTTGTGGGGATCGCCATGACGGTTATCTTTGTCGGGGGATATGCGACGATGTGGGGCACTGTGCTGGCGGCTCCGGTCCTCTACGGTGTGCCGCTTTTGTTTCCGCCCGAAATCGCCTCCTGGCGGATCGTGATCTACGGAGCGCTGTTGATCCTGGTGCTGGTGGTCAAGCCGGAGGGTCTCATCACCCGCCGGTTCGTTTATCGTGTCGAGGCCATTCTTTCGCGGTCGCGAAAGAGACTGATCAACCCATGAGGAGGAGGAGCGATGAGAAACATAAAAACAGTGATTGTGGCAGTGGTGGCGATGGTGTTCCTCACGGCGAATTTCGGATTTGCCCAGACCCGGGCGCAGGTCAAGGAATGGGATATCCCGTTTCTGGACTGCTTGACCGGCCCCATCGCGAGCATCGGAGAGTACCTGGAATGGGGTGCCAAGAGGGCGGCCTATGAGATCAACCGCGCGGGAGGCATCGAGGGCAGGCCGGTAAAAGTCATCGGCATCGACACGGGAATGGATCCCCAGAAGGGCTCGGTGGAGATGGCCCGTATCGTGGAGCACAGCCTCGTGGCCCTCGGTCCGGTGCCCGAACCGGTGATCTTGGCGGCCATGCCCATCGCCGTGGAAAACGGAATGATGTCCATTACCGCCACGACATCTTATGAGTACGCCGAGAAATTCTTTCCGTGGACGGTTTCGTGGTTTCCCCCCACCGCGAAACAACTCGGCGTGATTACCGCCGGATGGGCGAGACTGCACCCCGACATGAAGACGGTCATCCAGTTCGTTGAGCCCTATGGCCCCTGGCCCGGCATGGCGGCGGCGCACGTCAAGGGCTTCGAAGAGGCCGGCGTCAAGGTGCTGAAACAAATCGACGTTCCCAGCGATGCGATCACCTTCGGTCCGCTGGTGGTGAAAGCCCTGCAACAGAAGCCCGACGGGATCGTGTTCGTGTGCAATCCCGAGAAGATCGCCAAGATCATCAAGGAACTCAAAGGCCGCGGCTGGACCAAGATGAACCATCTGCTGGTTTTCTCCTCGGGGGATGCGCCCGAGCTTTACGCCACGGGCGGCTCGGACATCAACGGGGTCGAGATCTACAACTACATCAACCCGAATATCAACACCCCCGGCTGGAATGCCTTCAAAAAAGCCTACATGAAAGCGCATCACAACGAGCTGCCGCCGAGCCTGTCGACCAACTACTACGACGCGTTGTACATGATCAAGCAGGCCATTGAAAAGACGGGCGTCACCGGAAACCCCAAAAAGCTCAAGAAAGAGCGGAAAATGATCGCCGATTACCTGGCGAACGTGAAGAACTTCCACGGTATCATGTTCACCTGGGACATGAAAAACGACGTTCCCACGAACAAGCCGGCTTTCATCTTCTCGATTGAAAACGGCAAGAAGAAACTGGTCAAGGAAATCCGGCCATAGAGGATAAGGAGGGGGTGCCCCGGTGGAATCGGAGGGCACCCCTTCCATCCGAGGCCGCATGAGAGGATAACGATGCTTTCACCCCAAAGCCTTCATCGGCTTCTGGCAGAAGTCAATCCCGACGAGCTCATCCGGCTCACCACGGAGCTCGTCCAAATCAATTCGGTATGGGACCCGGAAGCGGGCACCGGTGAGCAGGAGGTGGCCGAATGGGTCGCCCGCTGGGCGAAAGAGGAGGGATTCCAGGTCTCTCTCGAGCCGGTTGCCGCCGGAAGGCCAAATGTCATCATCCGCTGGCGTTTTGGAGATGGAAACCGGTTGTTGATGTTCGAGGGGCACACCGATGTCGTTACCCCGGGGGATCCTTCCGACTGGACGCACGATCCGTTCGGCGCCGAAGTCGTCGGACGGCGCATGTACGGACGGGGAACCAACGATACCAAGGGCAACCTCGCGGCCATGCTCATGGCAATGAAGGCCTTGAAGCGCTCGGGCCTGCCCCTTTCCGGCGCCGTGATCGGAGGGGTGCACTGCGACGAAGAAGATCAGATGCTTGGCGTTCATCACTTCATCGAGTCCGGACACGCGGACGGCGTCACCGCCGCGGTCATCTGCGAACCCCAGGACGGGATGATTTGCATCAGCCAGAAAGGGGCCGTCCGGGCCCGTTATGCCGTGTCCGGCCGGATGAGCCACGGCGCCATGCCCCTTTCCGGCTTGAATACCGCCTTCGCCGTCGCAAGGCTGATCGACGGCCTTCACGAAATGGAATTCCAGGCGGCCCAGACACTAGGCCGCAATCCCCACCTCGGGTGGCCAAGCTTCACCCCCACGGTGATCCGTGCCCCTGCCGCAGGCCCCCCCCAACTCAACGTCATGCCGGCAAAAGCGGATCTACTCGTGGACGCGCGGACCATCCCCGGTCAGGACCATGAACAAATCCGCAAGGAAATGGCCCGGCTTGCCCAACGGGTGGAAACGGACAGCCGCCGGCATTACGAATCCTACGACCGGTTTCTTGACCTTTCGCGAAATCGGGACCTGGCGGTGTCCGTCTCCTTTCTGACCGATCGGCCGTGCACCCAAACGCGTCCCGAAGAACCCCTGGTCAAGGCCGCCGACTGGGCCACCCGGCAGGTCCGGAAAGAGGAACCGGTTTTCGGCGGGGTCCCGGGGGCGACGGACGGTACGTTTCTCTGGTCGCGGAAAGCCATTCCCATCGTCACCATGGGCGCCGGCGACCGGCACGTCCCCCATCAGGTGGACGAATGGGTGGATATGGACCAGCTGATCGATACGGCCAGAATATACGCCATGACGGCGCTACACTATCTGCATCCGGGAGATAACCCATGAAGATCACCATCGTTGGTGCAGGTGCGATGGGAAGCCTCTTCGGCGCCTTGCTCGCAGAGGCCGGAGAATCGGTGACGCTTCTGGACATATGGCCCGAACACGTGAACGCCGTCAATGAAAACGGGCTCACGGTGGAGCGTGAGGCAGCGACCCGTTCGGTTGCCCTGAAGGCCGTCATGGATCCTGGCGGGGCCGGCCGGGCCGAGTTGGTGATCGTTTTCGTGAAATCGAGCCAGACGGAAAAGGCGGCGGCAACGGCCAGGACGATGCTCTATGAAGACGGCTGGGTGTTGACGCTCCAGAACGGCATGGGAAATGCCGATGCCATTGCACGGGCCGTTCCGGCGTCGCGGGTCCTTGCCGGCACCACCTCCCACGGGGCCACGATGCTGGGGCCGGGAAAAATCCGGCACGCCGGCATCGGGCCCACCGTCATCGG
>JBJKPT010000172.1:0-4792 GCA_046706045.1 Desulfobacterales bacterium | reverse complement strand
CCCGGGACATCGAGGAGCGGTTCCATTTCAACACGGTCATCAGTGCCGTCATGGAACTCGTCAACCGGATTTCGGCCATCGCCGCCCCCATGGATGCCGCTGCCGCGGTGGAGGGTCGGGCCATGGACGGTGTCTTGCGGTTTGCCGTGGAAACGACCATTCGGCTGCTTTCACCCATCGTGCCCCATTTTTGCGAGGAAATCTGGAACGTCCTGGGCCACGAGCAGAGCATCCTGCTTTCCGGCTGGCCGGTTCATCGGGACGACGCCCTTGAAAAGGATCAGCTGACCATCGTGGTTCAGGTGAACGGCAAATTGCGGGGACGTTTTACCGTGGGCGCCGATGCCGACGAGGCGTCGTTAAAGGAGATGGCTCTGGCCGAGCCCAATATCGGCCGATTCATCGATGGCAAAGCCATCCGCAACATCATCGTCGTCCGCGGGAAGCTCGTCAACATCGTGGTCGGATGACCCGAAGGAGGACGAGGGGCCAAGGCCGGGGGCAGTCGGCAAGGCGCGGATGACGGGCCGCCGCACCGGTTGTCGTGGGCTTCGGAAAAGACGTTGCGGTTCAATGAGGAGGCGCGCCGTGTTCTTCGGCCATCGCAGCGAACGGGTGCTGTTTCTTTTTTTCTTTGCCCTTGCCGGCTGTGGGTACCAATTTGCCGGCACCGGGACACTTCCCGGCGCCGTCAAACGGGTCCATGTCGCGATGTTCGGCAATCAAACCGGGGAGATCGGTCTGGAGGCGCAGGTCACGGACCGGTTGATCAACGCATTGGCCTTGTCCGGGGAGGCCCGCGTCACGGACGCCGCATCGGCCGGCGCGATCTTGAGCGGCCGCATCACCTCCTTCGAGGAGGAAACCGCTTCGGAGTCCGGGGCCGGTATCGCCTCCCGGCGGGACATC
Organism: Desulfobacterales bacterium; assembly: GCA_046706045.1. Classification (GTDB taxonomy): domain Bacteria; phylum Desulfobacterota; class Desulfobacteria; order Desulfobacterales; family JBDRRP01; genus JBJKPT01. The sequence continues at coordinate 3,883 of JBJKPT010000172.1, read as the reverse complement.
ATCATGCACTGGCGCCTGAAGCTGACGGCCGCCGATGGGCACGTGCTCTGGCAGCTGCCCGATCTATCCGACAGCAAGCAATACGATGTGGTCCCAAACGATGATCCCCTCACCGAAAGCAACCGCGCCCAGGCGATTCTCGCGTTGTCGGAAAAAATGGCACAGACCGCCTATCGCAGCATGACCAGCGGATTTTAACTTATTCCACGTAAAGCACCTGCCCGGGGTAGATCCGGCTTTTCGTGGTCAATCGGTTGGCGCGCAAAAATTGGTTCAGCGACATGTTGTGGCTTCTGGCGATCCCCACCGGGCTGTCACCGGATTTGACCCGGTAGCGCTTCATCTTCTTTTTCGGTTTCGCCTGAGCGGGCGCCGGGGTGCATGTCGCCGGGATTTTCAGCCGCTGGCCGATGGACAGATTGGTCGTTTGCAGCCCGTTGAGGGCCTGGATGGCCGTGGTCGTGGTATGGTAGCGCAGGGCCAAGTTCCACAGGGAATCCCCGCTTGTCACCGTGTGCACGAAACCGGTGGCAGGAACCGACGTGGGGCAAATCGGCTTCGGCGGCACGATGTCCTCGGTCATCGCGATCAGGGAGCCGGCCAGGGGGATCTTCAGGGTGTGGCCGGCCCGGATCAGATTGGTGCGCTGGATGTGGTTGGCCCGCATGATCCGCCCGACGCTGGTGTGGTAGTGTCTGGCGATGGTCGAGAGGGTCTCGCCGGTGCGGATTTTATGATAGGTGAAGGGCTGGATCGGGGGCGAACAGGACGGAATGCCATCCAGCTTGGCCAACAGGATTTTTCCGGTGCCCGGGGGTACCCGAAGCGTGTAAGAATCGTCGGGCAGGACTTGATAGCGCAAATCGGGATTCAGGGAGCACAGCTCGGATTTGGTGCAGCCGATGGCGTCGGCAATGTCTTTTAACCGGATCCGGCGGTCGACGGTGACGGTTTCGAAAAGGGCGGGCGGATCGGTGGTCAGATCGGTCATGCCGTATTTTTTAGGATCCTTCAAGATTTGAAGGACGGCGAGAAACCGCGGCACGTAGCTTGCCGTTTCGCTGGGCAATCGTTGGTAGAGATCCCAGAAGTTATCCAGGTAATTGACGTTTTGGCTCCGGATCACCTGCAACACCCGCCACTCTCCGCAATTGTACGCCGCCAGACTGGTCTCCCAGTCGCCGAAGATCGAATGCAAATCCTTAAGGTAGGCCACGGCGGCCATGGTCGATGCTTTCGGGTCCAGCCTCTGGTCGACATAGGTGTTACGAACCAGGCCGAACTTGTAGCCGGTCGAGGAGATGAACTGCCAGATGCCCAGGGCACGTGCCTTGGACATGGCATCGACTTTGAAACCGCTTTCGATCAACGGAAGCCAGGAGAGCTGTTCGGGCAACCCGGCCGCCTTGAGCGCCTTGACGATCATGGGGCGGTAACGGCCCGAGCGGCGGTAGGAGTCGACGAAAAAGGACCGCTCGCTGGTGGTAAGCAGTTTGATCTGCGCTTCCACGTAACGGTTCATGTCCAGGGGAATGGCATTGTGGCCGCCGTTGACCACGACGTGCCGGGATGCATAAATTTCAACGATACGTTTGGAAATGGTAAAGCGGAGGTCTTCTTTTTCCTGGAGCAACTTGGCGTCGTCGTCGACATCGGCTTCAAGGATCAGGGAATAGGCCTTGTCCAAGGCATCCAGGGCCCGGTCGAGTTCACCGGCCTCCCAAAGCGATTGGGAGGACTCGCAATAATCCAGGGCTTCGTCCATGAGCGGCTGAGCGGCCGGTTTGGGCTGAACGGTTTCGGGATTTTCACGGTGCGCGGTCGAAAGCTGTGCCGGGTGCCTGGGATCCGCGGAAACGGCGGCCGCCGATGAGCCGGCGCTCGTTTTCTGCGCCGACGCCGAATTGGCGGAGGCCGAAGATGCCGCGGCGGAAGCCGATCCCGGTTTGGCATGCGGCGAGCTGTTGGCGGCCGATTCGCTCGTTGATGAAGCGGATGGGGAAGCAGCCGAGAAATGAAGCATGGACGGGGAACAGCCCACCAGCAATAAAATGATTGGAAGCAATCGAAGATAAGTCACGTCAGCGTTTACCTGCCTTGTTAAATCGTTGGCATCCATCCACGAAGGGATCGTTGATGCGATTTCTGCTTTGGGCGGATCGATTTGAAACCCCTGCTATTTCTTCGGTTCAAATGATCCGCCTGCCTTGAACGCGTATGGCATTGCCGATTCGTGGATAACCACTCGCGATGGACTCGTTCCGCCGTTTTCTTCATTTTCTCACATGACGCCGTTATTTCACCGCACGGCGTGTTCGGTTCGGATTACACAAAGAAGCGAAAGGTTGTCAAGGACCATGCATCGGTTCGTGACCTTACGGCCGCTGGCACAAAAAATTTTTACCCCTCGACGACGGGGCCGTGTTGCCTTGCCGACCGGGGTATCGGAAGCCGCCCGCCAATGGCCCTTTCCCGTGATGCCTGTTCCGGGCGGATCGATTTGAAAACCCGGGATGGCCAGTTATTTTAAGTTGTTGTCATGGCTTGCGGCCTTGAATGCGTGCAACCGGATTCGTCCGTGGCGACCCCCATCTCCAGTATCGGCAAAACATATTTTTACTTGACAGCGGTCGCCGTGCTCCTCTATAAGGGGGCGTTATTATCGCTTTTTGGTTCGGATTTAAATTTTGAGAAATTTCTTGACAGCATTAATTGTTTTGGCATAATGGACCTTTTTCGAGACCGGGCGTTTTTGGATTCGGACGCAGCGCCCGCTGGTCGGGGACAGCGACGATTGATCGGCGAAAGGCCCGGTGATTCGTAAAAAGGGCCAGAGTAGCTCAGTTGGTAGAGCGCCTCACTTGTAATGAGGATGTCGCGGGTTCAATTCCTGTCTCTGGCTCCACGTGTGGTTTGATCATTCGGCACGGCAATATTTGCAAGGTGCCGGGTGTTGCTCCAAAGAAGTCGATTGTAGGAGATCTTGCAGGGCAGGATCGGTAGTCACTACGTGGCTTCATCGGCAGCCCGAAAGGGATGCCCCGTCAGATGGGATTTGGAAGGGGCCGGCTCGGCTCGGACCCATGATCGATTCAGTCGAAGCGGGAGTAGCTCAGTTGGTAGAGCTCCAGCCTTCCAAGCTGGACGTCGCGAGTTCGAGCCTCGTCTCCCGCTCCATTTCGCTTCCCGCCCTGTCTGATCATGAAGTTCAGATAAAAGCCACAGATAGATGCCCACGTAGCTCAGTCGGTAGAGCGCTTCCTTGGTAAGGAAGAGGTCCATCGGTTCAATTCCGATCGTGGGCTCCACCCGCTTTTGTCCGATTGTCGCCTGCATTGACAAATTATGCGCCGCGTACCGTATCATCAGTCTGCTGCGTATCTTCGATTTTCCATAATTACCATGGGAGGACGGAAGAGATGGCCAAAGAGAAATTTGCAAGGACCAAGCCCCACGTAAACGTTGGGACGATCGGGCACATCGACCACGGCAAGACGACGCTGACGGCGGCGATCACCAAGCATGCCGGACTGAAGGGCAAGGGCCAGTACGTGCCCTTTGATCAGATCGACAAGGCGCCGGAGGAAAAGGAGCGGGGGATCACGATCGCGACGGCGCACGTGGAATACGAGACCGACAAGCGTCACTACGCCCACGTGGACTGCCCGGGCCACGCGGACTACATCAAGAACATGATCACGGGAGCGGCGCAGATGGATGGCGCGATTCTGGTGGTGGGCGCCGACGACGGTCCCATGCCCCAGACCCGTGAGCACATTCTGCTGGCCCGGCAGGTGGGGGTTCCGCGGATCGTGGTGTTTTTGAACAAGTGCGACATGGTGGACGACGAGGAATTGATCGAGCTGGTGGAGCTGGAACTTCG
>JBJKPT010000171.1:0-3600 GCA_046706045.1 Desulfobacterales bacterium | reverse complement strand
AACACGCCGACCCAGATCCCGCCCGATCAGGTCGCGGGCGTGGTGGGCCCCCAACCACCGCCGCCACCGGCCGAAGTGATCGTCCCGGCTCCGGCCCCGGATTACATCTGGGTGGGGGGCGATTGGGCATGGTTCGGGGGCCGCTGGGTCTGGCACCGCGGCTATTGGTACCGGCCGCGGGATGGTTATTACCATCACCATTACCATTACCACTCACACTGGTGATCGCAGGGCCTGCCGGGACCGCGGAACCCATACGATTTCGCGGACGAGGGTCCGGTCCCGTCTCCGCTCACAACGTGCCGGGCGTCGCCTGAACGACGGCGCTCGGCCGCTCGAAAGCCCCCCTCCTTCGCGCAGGGCCTTTCATCCGGGCCACCATCCGCCTGCTTTCAAACATCGATCAGGATCGGCAGAATCACCGAGGTGATCCCCTTGACCTGGAGTCGCCGCTGGATGGCATAGGCCGTTTCGTTGTGCAGCATTCTCTGGAACAGTTGCTGGCGGCGGAAAAAGACCTTTCCCATGAAGACGGTGGACAAGGGAAACTCCTTCACCAGGGCTTCGCACATCTCGAACGCCGAATCCACCACGTCGGTTCCCACGCGCATGCGACAATCCGCAGGGGTCCCGGAGGACCGGCTGAGACGGACGTACTTGTCCAGACCACCGCGGACGAACGCTTTCAGCGCTTCGATTTCAGCGGCGCCCTTGAAGGAGCCGGAGTCGATCTCGGCAACGGCGACAAAGATGTAATTCTTATACATTTTCGGGAATTTGCGCATCACGGAAAGCCAGACGTGGAGTCCGAACCCGTTGTATCCTCCGACCAGAATGATGGCCGTCATCCGTTTGGGGTCCAGCGGTTGCGAGGTGTCGCTTTCAGGGGTGAACGCTGGAATCATCACGTCTTCAAGTTGCTGAATGCTCTTCCGGACCTTCTGGTAATGACGGCGGATGGCATAGCAAAGCCCGATGACCAAGGCGGTCATCAGTATCGTCACCCAGCCGCCTTCTTCGAATTTTTCCAGCAGGGTGATGACAAGGATGGTCAAACACAGGAGCAACCCCACGATGTGGATGGCGATGCGCCGTTTCCAGATTTTGTCCTTGTCGCGGTTTCCAAAAAAGAATCTGGCCATGCCCAGTTGGGAAAGGGAGAACGTGATGAAGACATTGATGGCGTACATGACCACCAGGTGGGAGACCGAGCCGCGGGTGTAGAGCAACAGGGCCAAGGCGGCCGTGCCGATCATGAGAACCCCGTTTTGCATGGTCAGGCGATCGGAAAGGGCTGCAAACCGGCGCGGCAGCCAGGCGTCGATCGCCATGTTGGCCATCACCCGGGGGCCGTCGACAAAGCCCGTCTGGGCGGCCACGATCAGCAGCGTTCCCTCGGAAAGAATGGTCACGAAGGCCAGTCCGTTTCCAAGGGGCCAGCCTGCGAAAACGGCTTGCGACAGAATGGCGTTCATGGTCCGGTCATTGGCCGGCCGGATGTTAAAAAGAGAATAACACAACAGCAGGCCGGCCGCCGCGAGCGCCAGCGACAGCGCCATATAAAGCATTGTCCGCTTGCCGGTTTGAACCTTCGGCTCCCGCATGATCTGCATCCCGTTGGAGACCGCTTCGATACCGGTATAGGTTCCGCCGCCGATGGAAAACGCCCTCAGGAAAATCGCCATGACCCCGACAACCCCGATGGATGCGAGATCCTCTCGCAGGTTGATCTTGAAATCGGCCGCGACCCAGGCCACCCGGCCGGCGTGCAGGAACAATCCGTTTCCGATCAGCAGGATGTGGGTCACGAGAAAGACAAAGAAGATCGGGGCCAGGATGGTCACCGATTCCTTTACCCCCCTCAGGTTCAGGGTGACCAGCAGCAGAATCATGAACACCACGAACGGGAGCTTGAATTCCTGAAAGGAGGGGGGCAGAAGGCTGAAAACGGCGTCGCCGCAGGAAGCCAGGGAGACGGTGATCGTCAGCATGTAGTCCACGACGAGCGCACAACCGGAGATGACGCCGGCATGGCTTCCGAGGGTGTGGGTGGCCACGATATAGCCCCCGCCGCCATTCGGGAAATGTTCGATGATGCGGCTGTACGCATAGGAGATGATGAACACGGTCAAGGCGGTCGCCAGACCCAGCAGGAGCGCCAGATAGGTGTGGGCTCCCAGCGCCCGGAAAGCCTCCTCGGGGCCGTACGATGAAGAAGACAGCCCATCGGCGCCGAGGCCGATCCAGGCCAGAAGGGGAATCAGCGAAATTTTATGAAAAAGGGAGGGCTCATCGATATTCTGGGGAAGCCCGAACAACTTCCGCCTTATTTTTTCGATGAAACCGGCCGGGGGGACCGCTTTCGGGTTTTCCATTTTCCAGGGGGCTCCGTGTATAAAAGGGATGTTGGGAACACAAAACGGCCCATCCTTTCCCGATGAGGGATTCGATACCCTTGGCCGAGGTCCTCATTTGAGGGTCGGGTGGTTGGAATCCCAACCCCCGCCCAGTGCCTTGATAAGGAGAATGCCGGCACTCATCCGGCTGCCGAGAATGGTGACGGCGTCCCGCTCCTTGTTCAAGGCGGTGACCTGCCGTTCCGCCGAAGCGGTGTTCCATCTCTTCCGTTCCTTTTAGCCGGCAGGCACCTCAGCCGTCGGCCGGACATGCTCCGGCCCAACCGTGCATGCGGAAAAGAGCGCCAATGCCGCCGACAGGGCGATCGGTGCAAAACGCCGCAAGCACCGCCATTGCGGAAATTGATTGTCTGGATAGAACATGGATTTCGGTTCCCCCCTTGCGTTCGGCCTCCAGGGCGAAATCCACCAACCCGATCCCGTATTTCCTCACGATGCCGATGAACAGGATGATGCCGATAATGGCGATGACGTTCAGGTCGTTAGGAAAGAACATCAGGGATAGCAACGCCCCGACGCCAGCCGAGAGCAGCCTCGAGAGGATGGTAAACCCGATCTGCTGCGAACCCGTGAGGGCCGCCTGAAGCGGTGATTCGCCCCGTTCCACGTAACGGGCGACGTTTTCGATCATGACGATCGCGTCGTCCACCGCGAAGCCGGTGGAAATGGCCACCGGCATCCGGGTGAGGGTGTTCGGGCGGAAGCCCGGCAGGTACATCACGCCGGAGGTCCCAGCCAGGGAGAGCGGCACCGCAACGCTTGGGATGGCGGGCGCCGGAAGGTTTCTCAGGAACAGGAATCGGCCGCGTTCAGGCTCACGTCCAGGCTGAAGAGCAGGGTGATGATGAAACTGCAGCGCCATCATCAAAAACCACCGGTGCCTGGATAGAGAATACCTTCGGGCCTGTTCCGGAGGGATATCGCCGGGAATCTCGGGTTGCGGCGTATCCGTCATATCGGCTCCTTTGTTTTGCGCAGAAAGGCGATTTCCGTGTCCGGTTGTATGCGAAAAGAATTCGGGTGGTCGGGTAAACCTCGATCCGATTATTTTAACCGCGATTCCTATCGTGTCGCCATTGGCCGTGCCGGCCCGCGTTGACCCCTCCCGTAAAAGGGATTGCCTTTCATCATGGATTTGAGGATCGGTTACGGATTTGGAATTGAATGCCCTCGTGGACAGGGG
>JBJKPT010000170.1:0-5659 GCA_046706045.1 Desulfobacterales bacterium | reverse complement strand
AACCGGTCGCGGTGTGATCCCGGACCCGGGCGCAGAAAAGATAACTAATTAAATTTTCAACAATTTCAAATACCCCGCTCGCTTCGCGCCCCACCTCCTTAAGAACCGCTCAGCCCAGCAACGGACGTCGCAGCACCGTATCCTTTTGCCAGCGCCGGTCGTCCCGGTTCGGAAATTGGAGGGTATAATGCAGGCCGCGGCTTTCCTTTCGGTGCAGGGCGCAGCGGACAATCAATTCGGCCACCATGGCGATGTTCCGAAGTTCGATAAGGTCCGCGGAGACCCTGAAATCCCAGTAATATTCCTGAATTTCGGACTGGATGATCTCGATGCGGCGCTTGGCCCTAGCCAGGCGTTTTTCCGAGCGCACGATACCCACATAGTTCCACATGCACCGCCGGATTTCATCCCAGTTATGGGCCACCATGATCAACTCATCGCTGTCTCCCGTGCCGACCTCGTCCCAGAGGGGTGGGTCCGGGGTCTCGGAAAAATCGCGGGTTTGCAGATCCCGCACGGCCTGTCGTGCGGCTTCATCGGCATAGACCAGCGCCTCGATCAACGAATTGCTTGCCAGCCGATTGGCCCCATGCAGTCCCGTGCAGGCGGTTTCGCCCACGGCGAAGAGGCCCTGGATGTCGGTGCAACCCTTGGCATCCGTTGCCACACCGCCGCACATGTAGTGGGCGGCCGGCACAACCGGAATCGGATCGGTGGTCATGTCGATCCCAAAAGAAAGGCAGCGCTCGTAAAGGTTGGGGAAACGGTTTCGCACGAAATCGGCAGGCTTGTGGGAAATATCCAAAAAAACGGATTCGGCCCCGCTTTTTTTCAGCTCGGTATCGATGGCCCGGGTCACCACGTCCCGGCAGGCCAGTTCCAGCTGCGGATCGTACTTTTCCATGAACCGGTTGCCCGAAGCATCCAGCAACACGGCCCCCTCGCCACGGACCGCTTCGGAAATCAGAAAATTTTTCGCTTCCGGGTGATAGAGGCAGGTGGGATGAAATTGAACGAATTCAAGATTTGCCACGGTGGCACCGGCCCGATAGCCCATGGCGATCCCATCGCCGGTAGCCACATCCGGATTGCTGGTGTAGAGGTAGACCTTGCCCGCACCGCCCGTGGCGAGCAGGGTGATTTTCGCGCCGAAGGTCCTCACGGCGTCGGCCCGGCGGTCAAGCACGTAGGCCCCGCAACAAAAATCCTCGTGCGTGGTGGTCACCATCCCCCGTCGGATCCGGGTGCTGCACGTGATGAGGTCGATGGCGATGTGGTGCTCGAAGACCGATATCCGGGGATTTGACCGCACGTGATTGACCAGGACCGTTTCCAGTTCCCGGCCGGTCATGTCATTGGCATGCACGATTCGCTTCTGGGAATGCCCCCCCTCTCGGCCCAGGGCCAGTTGGGGTTCTTCGCCGGCGCTGTTTTTCAGATTGAAGTGGACCCCGAGATCGATCAGCTCGCGAATCCGATCCGGTCCGGCCTTGACGACCTTTTCAACCACCCCGGCGTTGCACAACCCGTCCCCGGCGGCCAGGGTGTCCTGGATATGCAGATCAAAGGAGTCGAGCCGGCCAAAAACCGAGGCGATACCACCCTGCGCATGAGCGGTATTGCTGTCCATGATATCGTTTTTGGTGACCAGGGCGACGCTGCCATATTCGGCCACCTTCAAGGCGAACATCAACCCGGCGACCCCGCTGCCGATAACGAGAAAATCGGTCTTGATTTCCATAGAACCGTTTGACCGCCGGGCGTTGGCACCGCCGCCTGGCATGGAAAAGGTTATTGATAGGAACCGTTTCTTCTCGGTTTTGCTCGGGACGGCATTTTGGGTCACCCATTGGCATCTGTCAATCCTTTCTTCTAAACCCGGGGTGGATATGGTATGATTGCGCCATCTTGCAAAAGGCTGGGGAACCTGCCATAGGGTTGCGGGCTGTGTCCCTCCACAAGTTCACAATTTTGCGCCAATTCACGGTCAACGAATGGTTTGGCCCGCTGGTGCCGCTTAAAACCGCCATTCGCCAATGAGTACGAAATATGATTGTTTACGACTTGCAATGCGCCAACGAACACCGCTTCGAAGGTTGGTTCGAAGACGACGCGGCTTATACGGACCAGAGACGCAACGGCCTGTTGACCTGTCCGGTCTGCAGCGACGCCAATGTCCATCGGATCCCTTCGACATTCGCCATCCGATCCTCCGGAAACGGCAAGCCTGAGCCGGTTTCCATAAAATTCGATCCGAAACGGATCGTTCAAAAAATTCAAACCTTCGTAGAAGAGCACTTTGATAACGTCGGCACGGACTTCGCCCGGGAGGCGCTGAAAATCCACTACGGCGCCAGCGAGCCGAGAAATATCCGCGGCACCAGCACGGACGAGGAGGAAAAATGCCTCCGGGAGGAAGGGATCGAGTTTATCAAGGTTCCTTTGCCCATCACGGGGGAGACGGATTCCTGAGGAGGCCGTGCGCGCGGAGGACTTGATTCCCGCAGAGCGGTTTCATTTCGGTCCTCAGGAATCCTACTCTGGAGCGATGCGTATGGATGTCATTCGAATCGATGACCGGTTTTTGACCCCCGACGAAGCCCAATTGCCCGTCACCGACCTGGCCGTGTTGCGAGGATACGGGGTTTTTGATTTCACGCGCACGTACAATCGGGTGCCGTTTTGCCTCGACACGCATGTGCGCCGGCTCGCACGTTCGGCCCGGCTGCTCGGTCTATCCCTGCCGTGCCCCGAAGAGGAGATCATCGAGCGGGTGCATGAAACCGTCGGGCGAAGCGACCATCCCGAGGCCAATGTCCGGATCGTGGTCACCGGCGGCGAGAGCACCGACGGCTTCACCCCCGAGGGCCGAAGCCGGCTGGTGATCATGGTCACGGCGATCCGCCCAAGGCCCGAACAGTGGTATTCCCGCGGCGTCAAGGTGGTGACCCACCACGCCGAACGGTTCTGCCCCGGTGCCAAGACCACCAATTACATTCCGGCGATCCTTGCCATGAAAAGCGCCTTGCGTCAGGGGGCCATCGAATCGATTTACGTGGATCGTCACCAGCGGCTGCTCGAAGGCACCACTTCCAATCTTTTCGTCTTTTTCGGGGATCGGCTCATCACCCCGGAAGCGGACATCCTCTACGGCATCACCCGCCAGACCGTGCTCACGTTGGCCGCACCCCTTTTTCCCATCGAACGGCGGGACATCAAGGTGGATGATCTCAGACTTTTCGATGAGGTTTTCATCTGCTCTTCCAACAAAGAGGTGGTGCCGGTGGTCGACATCGACAACATCGTCGTCGGCGCGGGGGTTCCGGGCGAGCGCACCCGTCGAATCATGGCCGCATTCCGTGACTTCACCGCCTCCTACGGCCGCTGACGGCCGGAATCGGACGGCGGGGGCAACACCCTGGCATCAGCCCTTGCGGATATGGCGGACGAGATGCAAAAGTTCCGGGAATATCAGACTCTTACACGCCAATTTGCAGGCACTCAGGCTTCCCGGCAGGCAGAATACCAGGCTCGAGCCCACACGCCCTGCCATGGCCCTGGAAATCAGAGCCGCGGAATCGATCTCCTCGAAGGAGAGCATGGCAAAAAGGGGCCCGAAGGCCGAAAGTTCTTTGTCCAGCAGAGGCCGCACCGCCTCGATGGTGACGTCCTTGTCGGCGATTCCGGTTCCTCCCGATACCAGCACCGCATCCGGGGCTTTGGTATGAATCAGTTCCAAGAGACTTCTGCGAATCAGCTCGGCGTCATCGGTCACGATCCGGTGATCGGCCACAACATGGCCTTCCTTTGCGGCGCGGCCGGCCATCCACCGGCCGCTTTGGTCCTCGTCGATGGTGCGCGACGTGGATACGGTTACGATTGCCACCGTTGCCGATCGAGGCGCGTCGCGGCGGTGTTCTTCAACGCCCATAAGGCTCCTTTCGAAAAAGGCCGCTGGGACCGTGCGAAGATGCAAAACAGCGCGCGGCGGCCGCGGCCGACGGATTTGAATGCAAGTCCTTTTTCAATTTTTCTGGTATACGGCCTGCGGGACCGTTTGAAAACACCTTCTTTCACCGGGTTCGGCGTTCATGTTGAGTTTTCAGACGCCTTCCATCAAGCCCCGCGCGAGCGACGCATCCGGATGATTTCCGAAAAGCGATTGCGGATGGCCGAGCCGGAACGGATCCGTTTTTTCAACATCAACACGGCCCAAGACATCGAACTGGCGCGGCAATGGATCGCCGGCATCGGCCCCCTGGAAAGGAAAACCCCATGAACGTCGCAACGCTGATTGCGGAAATGAAAACCCACCCGGAAATCGGCCGGGCCGGCATGATTCTCTGCCACAACGGAATCGTCCGGGAAACCTCCCGGAACGGTCGCCGGGTGACCGGGTTGAAAGTCCATGTCGACGAAAATCGCCTGGCCGAGATCATCTCGAGCGAAAAACGCCGGCCCGGGATCGTGGACATCCGGGTTCACATCGCCGCGGACACCGACCTCTTCGTCGGTGACGACGTCATGCTCCTTGCCGTCGCCGGCGACATCCGGGAGCATGTCATCGCGGCCCTGGAGTCAACCTTGAACGCCGTCAAAACCACCGTCACCCGGAAAACGGAGATTTTTGCCGCCCCATGAGCGAATTTTCACATCTCGACGATCAGGGCCGGGTGCGGATGGTCGATGTCTCCCAGAAGCCAACGACCCATCGGGAAGCCGTGGCCTCGGGCCGAATCACCATGAGCCCGGAAACGTTTTCACGGATTCGGGACCGCACCGTCAAAAAAGGAAATGTTCTTGAAACCGCGCGCATCGCCGGCATCATGGCCGCCAAGCGCACCGCGGAACTGATCCCCATGTGCCACCCCCTGAACCTCAGCCACGCGGCCGTCGACTTCGAAGCCCTTGCCGACGAACACGCTTTCGGCATCCGGGCAACGGTCCGGCTGACCGGGCAGACCGGCGTGGAGATGGAAGCGTTGACCGCGGTATCGGTGGCAGCCCTGACGATCTACGACATGTGCAAGTCCCACGACAAGGCCATGATCATCGGCGACATCCACCTGGAGCAAAAATCGGGTGGAAAAAGCGGCCGTTTCGTGCATCCGGCCGCCGGGCGCCGTCCCCCGTCTGAGACCAACGATGTCACATCAAAAGGATTCGGGCATGAATAAATTTACCCTCCTCGGCTTGATCTCCCTGATCTGCGGGGGCGTTCTGGTCGTCTTCCAGGCCATCTCGTCCATGATGACGCCGGGTACCATTCACTGGAAATCCTTGAACCTCATCGGCGCCGTCGGGGCGGACAATTTTGACTGGATCGGACGGATTTCCTGGCAGATGGCCCAGCATGGGCTCGATTATGTGGTGCACATGCCCTTGTACCTGCTCCTGGTCGCCATCGGCGTGCTCTTCCTGATCATCGGCGGCTTTTTCGCGAGATAACGGCCTTCCACGGATCGACCCGCATCCGCGGATTCAATCCGTCCACCCAATGACGGCATGGCGCAACCGGGGCCGACGTGGAAAGGCACCAGACAGCGGACATCCCAAGCATGAACTGGATGACAAACGCCGGATGGATTGGTTCCGGGTTCGTTGCGGGCTTCGGTCTGGCCATTTTGTTTCACCTGTCGCGAAGGAGCGTTTGGCAGGT
>JBJKPT010000169.1:0-2451 GCA_046706045.1 Desulfobacterales bacterium | reverse complement strand
GAAGCCGCGGCAGCGGAGACCGACCCGCCTCGTGAAGCGGGGGATGCGGCACCGCCGCCGGATCTTTTCGGATCGCTGCTCATCGATCCGACCGACGACGGCACGGAACCGCCGGAATCCTTCGGCGGGCCCAAGACCGGGGCCGAAACGCCGGTGCCATCGTCATCACCGGATGCGGAAAAAATACCCCCCACCGGCAAAAAACCGATTCGTGCCGCGGCTTCTATTTTTGCGCTGCTCCTCGTCGTTGCCGGCGCCTGCGTGGGTTGGCAATACGTCACCCGGACCCGGCACGCGTGGGAAGATCTCCAGCAGCGGGTCAAGGCCATGCCGGACGTCGATGCGCGCATCGCGGCCGTCGAAACGTACCTGAAAACCACCGACAACAAGAAATACCGGGAACTGGCCGAAGACGAGCTGAACGATCTGCACCGCCGCCAGGAAGAGGATGCGTACCAGGCCGTTCAAGCGGCGGTCGAGGCCGGTGAGCGAACCGGCGCATTTGCCGCCGCCATCGACGCCGCCACCGGCTTTTTAAAAAAATTTCCGGACACCTCCTGGAAAAGCGACGTCGAAGAACAGATCGCCGAGTTGACGCAACGAAACGCCGCGGCCCTCTTTGCCCGGTTGAAAGCGCTGCCGGAAGCCACGCCGGTGGATCGTCGGATCGCTATGTACGCGGCGTTCCGGGATCAGTTTCCCCAAGCGCCCGAGGCCCGAGAGGTCGATCAATGGATCGCGGCCCTGGCCGATCCCTATGCCGCCTTTATGAAACTTCGCATCGCCGCCGCCGTCGCCGACGAGAACTGGCAGGAATGCATCGATCTGGGCACCCAATTTCAGAGATTGTTCGCCGATCATCCGTTTTCGAAAGAACTGGCGCCTTTGATACCGATATTTCGAAACAACCAGCACGACCGTACCGCGTATCTCCGCCTCATGGCGGCCGTGGCGGAACGGAAGGGCTCGGATTCCGCCGCGAGCCGGAAACTTTTGGCCGACTACCTCTACTCCCACCCGTATGTCTATACCCGTGACCGGATCCAGGCAAAAATCGCCGAATACGATCGCATGGCCAAAGACGCGCGCATTGCGGCGGCAACCCGGCGCATGACCCAAGTTCTGCAGGGTCTCGGCCGCCGGTTCGATGTCCGCGGCAACGGGACCCTCACCGATCGGAACCACCACCGGATGTGGACACTTCTGGATTCGGATGCCGACTTCGGGGACTGCATGGACTATGAAACGGCGAAAACCTATGTTCACGGACTCAAGACGGGCGGTTACCGTGACTGGCGGCTACCGACGCCCGCGGAACTGGTCGGCTTCTTCTCCGGGGAATCGGCGATGCCCGCTGCGCCCGATGCGACCATCCGGTACTGGACGAGCCGTTCCTACCGCCGCTACCTCGGGGGTTGGACCAGCGACGTCACGGTCGTTGCCACCGGAGAACGCTCAACCGACAATCTGCCCCAGGAAGATGCCCGGGCCTGCGAGGCGGTCTGGGCCACGCGGCCCTGAGCGAAATCCAAGATTCAACAATCGGGTCCAACGCCCGTCGTGTCCGAACGAAACGTGCAGATTCTGGTCTGAGACAAGGCCGCAGGGATTTTTCGACCGCAGGCGCGGCCCGAGGCCGCGTCGAGGATTCAAATCGAAGCGCGCAACGCAGAAATCGCACGAAAGGGGCAGTCGTGCAGGCACTTAGAAGACCCGCCTCGCCTGCCAGTAGCACTCCCGCCAATAGGGATCGTCCAGGTCCGAGATCATGACCCCGCGGCTTGAAGAGGCATGCAGAAAGCGCCCGCGGCCCATGTAGATGCCCACGTGGGCCTGTTTTTTCCAGCTCGGCCGAAAAAACACGAGATCCCCGGGCCGGAGCCTGGAACGGCTCACGAACCGGCCGACCCGCACCTGGTCGACCGTTTCCCGGGGCAGTGAAATGCCGAAGCGGTCCTGAAAGATGCGCATCACCAGGCCCGAACAGTCGACCCCGCGACGGTCCGTCCCGCCCATCCGGTGGGGCGTGCCCAGCCATTCCCGGGCCGCGGCCATGAGTTGGACTGCGATCGGATACCGGCCGGCGGACGATTCCGGCGGCGGCGGGGTGGGCAAAACGAGGTTCTTCGCACAACCGGTTACCGCAAACATCCCGGCCATTGCGATGATGCCCCAGAAGCGACGCGCACGGGGGGTTCCCGGGTTTCGGGAAAATTTTCCCGGGCGTGAACGGTCTTTCGCCAATCGCGCCATTGCCGCTCCAACGGATGATGGGCCCGGGAGCACGCGGCACCCGTTCCCGGCACGCCTCAGTCGATCTCCGGGCTGTCGCCCGGGACCTCCTCGTCTTCGCTCTCTTCGTCCTCTTCGCTGTCGGCGCCTTCGGTGGGTCGCCGCTTGATGACGATGAATTCCCGATCGAACGGTCTTTTCAGCATATCGAGATAGTGA
>JBJKPT010000168.1:0-2348 GCA_046706045.1 Desulfobacterales bacterium | reverse complement strand
TTTATTGACTTGGAAGAGACTTGAATATATGAAACGGTCGGCCAAAAACAGCGGTTCGTGGCAGGACCACTAAACCCGCCAGGCCAAAAAAGAACGGTATCCGGCACGATCCGTATTCAAGCTCAGGGAGATCCAGAGCAAATTCCAAGTGCTTCATATAAAAGACCGGGTTTTGGATCTGGGCTGCGCGCCGGGATCGTGGCTGCTTTATGAGGCCCAGGTCGTCGGTGCCGGCGGCCGCGTCGTCGGCATCGATCTGAAGCCGGTGATCGTTGCGATGCCGTCCCAGGTCGCGGTGCTCGAAGGGAACGCCCTGGATGCCGAGGTCCAGCAGCGGTGGGGCGGGCCGTTCGAGACGGTGGTAAGCGACATGGCGCCGTCCACGACGGGAAACCGGACCGTCGATGCCGCCCGGTCCCTGGGCCTTTGCGAAGGGGCGCTCTGGATCGCCGAGAAATCGCTTGTCCCGGGCGGTGCCTTTGTCTGCAAGATTTTTCAGGGAGGCGATACCAAGGCCTTTACCGATACGGTGCGTGCGGTGTTTTCACAGGTGAAGCTCTTCAAACCGCAGAGCAGCCGCAAGGCGAGCAAGGAGATATTTATCATCGGGCTCGGTAAAGAGTGAGAGGGCGAAAAGCGCATCTTTTGTTCCGATACGGCGTTCCCGGGATGTTTCGATCCTCGACGCAGCGAAAGCTACGCCTCCGGTCGAAAAATCCCTGCGGCCTTGTCTCGGAACAAAATCTGCGCTTTTCGTTCATCCGTAAAAAGTGAGAGGACGGAAAGCACCTCTTTCGAATGGGAAAATAACAAGCCGTTGAGCAAATAATTTTATTCGGATTCGGAGGAAACCATGTCCGGACACAACAAATGGTCATCCATCAAACATCGCAAGGGTGCCCAGGATAAAAAACGGGGAAAGATCTTCACCAAGCTGATCAAGGAAATCACCATCGCGGCCCGCATGGGCGGCGGCGAGCTCGAATCCAATCCCCGCCTCCGGTCGGCCGTCCTGGCCGCCAAGGCGGAAAACATGCCCAAGGACAACATCGAGCGGGCCATCAAGAAGGGCACCGGTGAGTTGGAAGGCGCTTCCTACGAGGAAATCGTCTACGAAGGCTACGGGCCGGGCGGGGCCGCGGTCATGGTGGAATCCCTGACCGATAACAAGAACCGGACCGTGGCGGAAGTGCGGCACCTGTTTTCCAAGTCCGGCGGAAACCTCGGGGATAGCGGCTGCGTGGGTTACCTCTTCGACAAGAAGGGGTATATCGCCGTTGAAAAAGTTTCCGTCGACGAAGATAAGTTGATGGAGGCCGCCCTGGAAGCCGGGGCCGAAGACGTGCGAAGCGACGAGGACAATTTCGAAGTCATCTCCGACCCCCAGAGTTTCGAGACCGTCCGGAGCGCGCTCGAAGCGGCAAGCTTTCCCATCGAAGTCGCGGAAGTCACCATGCTGCCCCAGACCATCCTGACGCTGGACGGCAAGGAGGCCGAACAAATGCTGCGCCTGCTGGAGAACCTCGAAGACAGCGACGATGTCCAAAGGGTCTACACCAACGCGGACTTTGCCGAAGGCATCGAGGAGTAGAAATTTTCGACGGGCACGACACTCCGAAACCGGAAACGCCGCCATCTCTTCGCATAGATAAGGAGATGGCGGCGTTTTTTGATTCACCGGGCACCAATCCACCCTCATGCCGGTTCCGGTGCCGGATGGGTCGAAAAGACCAGAACGGTTCACACCCAAAGCCGCAAAGCCGCCACGGGAAGATTTTTACCGGAATCGAATACCCGCCCTCCCGCTTTTCTTTACGCCCCTGTGAAACAGTGTGAATTTGTCGCTGGTCATGCCCCGAGGTCGATCATCCGCTGGACGGCGGAAAGGGCCGGAATCCGGATCGTTTCCGGGACTTTGACTTCGCCCTCCATGGTTTCCAGGCAATGGAGAACATCTTCCAGGGTGATTTTTTTCATGTCCGGGCAGACCATCTTTCCCGATACCGGATAAAAGCGCTTGCCCGGATTTTCCTTTCGGATGGGATGGAGGAGGCCGATCTCCGTGCCGATGAGAAATTCCTTTTCGGTTGCGGATCTCGCATGGCGGATCATGCCGGAGGTGCTCGCGATGACGTCGGCCATGGCAAGGATTTCCGGACGGCATTCCGGGTGGGCCATGAACACCGCACCCGGATGGGCCTTTCGGGAGATCCCCACGTCCTGCGGGGTGAGCCGTTCGTGGGTCGGGCAGAATCCTTCCCAGTAGTGAATTTTTTTGCCGGTCCTTGAGGCCGCATGCATGGCCAGGTTCCGGTCCGGGGCCATCAGCATCTCGTCGGCATCCAGGC
>JBJKPT010000167.1:0-6433 GCA_046706045.1 Desulfobacterales bacterium | reverse complement strand
GGGTCAAATCAAGCAGGCATTCGGATACCATGACGATTGGCATTTCCTCCATTGGGACGGAAACCATTCACACCTTTGCCGAAACCATCGGTGACATCAAACCGCGTCCGGTCATCGGCCTCAAGTCCATACGCAAACGGTCGATATCCATCGCCAGAACGGATGGTGTCGATTCCGGTCATCGGTCCGGAAACGCCAAATCGAGCCAAGATGCTCGTTGCGTTTTGGCATTGGCGGCGCGCGTCCATCCCCATCCCAACGCGAAAGGAGAACGGTATGGCGTATTTCGAATGGTACCCCACCTACAGCGTGGAAAACGCCAAAATCGATGAGCAGCACCGAAGGCTTGTCGGCTACTTGAACGAACTTTATGAAGCCATGAGTGCGGGCAAAGGAGGGGATGCACTTCAGAAGATCCTTTCCGGATTGTTTCTCTATACACGGACTCATTTTGCCGACGAAGAAGCGCTCATGGCGAAGGCCGGATACCCGGATCTCGAGAAACACCGGGAAAAACACCGGAAAATGACCGAGCAGGTGACCTCGCTCAACACGGCCTATCGTAACGGCGAGGTGTCGAGTCCGATGCAGATCAGCAATTTTCTCAAGAACTGGCTGATGAAGCATATTCTGGAAACCGACAAGAAATACGCGCCGTTTCTCAAGCGCCTCGACACGCATTGATCGCAGCACGCGGCACCGTCCCGGGCCTTCGCGCTTGGGTGGGATAGATCATCCCATGGACTCGCAACAGGAGATCCGCCCCGTATTTCAGCCGACCGGGATACCCTTCCGCTTCGGGGACGGACGCTATTTGCGGGCGGGTACGTAGAGGACGACCGTTGTGCCTTCGTCGGGCGCCGACATGACGGAGATCACCCCCTTGTGCTTTTTGAGAATGGATTGCACCACCGTCAGGCCGAGTCCGACGCGGGTGTGCACGTCCGGACCGATCGTTTCAACACGGGGGGTGAAAAGCCGTTCCGGATCCACCACGGGGATGCCCTTCCCGGTATCGCGGATGGCGATCCGGACGTAATCGCCGGCACGCGTTGGGACCCCATTGCCCCCGCCGGGGCTCTCAACCGTGAAATTTTCCACGGCCACCGCAATCCGCCCACCCTCGGGCATGGCGTCCACGGCATTGGTAAAGACCTCGATGAAGGCCCGCCGCATCAGGGGTTCGTCGTAGACGGCCGGCCTGAGATCATCGGCGACGAACCATACCACCGACACGCCCCGGCCCGCGAGGACCTTCCCGGCCACCTCCCGGACCAGCTCCAGAATGTCGCCCTCCCGCACGGGGTGAAACGGCCGGCGGGCGATGTTCATGAACTGCTGCATCAAAGAAACGGCCCGCTGGCAGGTGTCCTTTGCTTTGGTCAGGTGTTGAAACCCACGGTCTTGTGGATCCATGCCCATCTGGGCGAGTTCGACGTAGCCGAGCATCCCCGAGAGCAGGTTGTTGAAATCGTGGGCCAGGCCGCCGGCAAGAATGGCCACCGCCTCGTGCCTTCGCGCGGCCGAAACGGCGTTTTCGGCATCCTGGCGGCACCGGGCCGTTTCAACGGCGGCCGTAAGCAGCGGGTCGGCGACCGGCTGGATCAGGCAGTCCAGCGGGCCGAGGGGCCGGAGGCCCGAAAGGCGGGGATCGCCGGCGGCAGGGGCGAGAAAAACCACGGGAACCGGTAGCCGGTCGCGAAGCCGGCTCAGGGCTTCGGCATCGCTTGGGCCCTCGAGGCATTCCACGTCCAGGAGGACGAGGTCCGGGGCCTGAGTATCGACCGCGGCGACCACCGCCTCAAGGCCCGGGGCCGGCTCGGTGACCGTGTGACCCAGGGTGTGGAGACGATCGCCGAGGGCTTCGGCAGCGGCACCGTCCTTTGCGACGATGAGGATGCGGGCACGGGTCATGGCGGTTTTCTCCTTGCGATTCCGGAAGCCGGCCCGGGGACGGATGGAGTCGCCGCGGCCGGCCGATTTGCATGAAACCCTTGATTTGCTCCCAAGGCAACGGTAGTCAGGGGACGAACCGAAACCCCTCGATAAATGCGTGGAGGACCGATGCCCCCGGATACCGCCCCCTTTCAGAAGCTGGAAAATTTCGATCCGAACCTCGACTGCTTTGCCTGCGGTCCGAACAACCCCTGGGGCCTACACATGACGTTTCGCTCCGATGGGCAGCGGCTCTTCTGCCGTCTTGCCGTGCCCTCCCGGTATTGCGGATGGGAGGGCGTCGTCCACGGCGGCATCGTCACCGCCATCCTGGACGAAATCATGAGCTGGTCGGCCCACCACCTGATCCGCCGGCTGATTCTGACCCGGTCGATCCGGGTCGAATTCACGCGGCCCGTGCCCGCGGCTCGCGAGCTTTCGGTGGAAGGCTGGGTGGCCGAGCGGGTCAACGACCGGGAAGCCGTCATGGAATCGGAGATCCGCGACGCCGACGGCACCCTCTGCGCCCGGGGCACGGGGGTGTTCGCCTTGTTGACCCCGGCACTGGCCCGCCGGCTGGGGATCATCGAAGAACGGGTGATCGCCGCTTTCGAAGCCTTTTACGACACCCCTTAAAAAGTCCCCTCATCGCGTCCGTTCCCGGCCCGGCGCCATACTCGTTTATCTGTACCGAAAACAACGGATTCGATCAAGCCGCGATGCCGCTACGGCGCCGGACCTGATTTTCCCGGGTGGCGCTCTGGCTGAGCCAAACCCCGGCAAAGACCAGCACGCCCGCGATGTACTGCATCGGCGTGAAGCGCTCCTTCAAAACGACCCATCCCAGGATCACCGAAAATAACGGAATCAGGTTGACGAAGGCCGATGCCTGACTGGCCGGCACGCGGCTCGTGCCGTAGTTGAACAGGCCGTAGCCCCCGAGGGTGACGAAGGTTCCCAAATAGAGAACGGCCAAGGCCGGTCCCGGCGCAAAGGCCGTGGGCAGCGTGGCGCCGGGAAGGAACATCAGCGGGAAAAAAAAGATACTCCCCGCAAAGGCCTGGAACGCCGTCAGAAACAGCGGCGGGTAACGGCGCGTGAGGTGCTTCAAGGTCGTCATGTAGCCCACCGCGCAGACCATGGCGATGAATTCCAGGCTGTTTCCCAATACCGGCCGCGGGGACGCGTGGGTAGCCACGGCGCCGGCGCTCAGCCACACGGTGCCGGCGATGGCCATGACGAATCCGATAACGGTCCTTGGCGGCAACGGTTCCCGGAGGAAACGGCGGGCGGCGACCGCCACCATCAGCGGCAGCATGGCGGTAATCATGCCGGCCTGGGAGGCGGAGGTGTTTTTCAGCGCCGTGGCCTCGAAGATGAAATAGAGGCAGGGCTCGCAAAAAGCCATGAAGGCAAGCCACTTCAGGTCGCCGGGCCGGTAGTGGATCCGACGGAACCGGCCGATGAAAAAAAGAAAACAGATACTGGCGATGGCCATGCGCCCGAAGATGACCACCATCGGGTCGTAGGCGGAAAACGCCACCTTCAGCGCGATGAAGCTGCTGGCCCACAACAACGCGGCGGCGGTCAAGCCGATTCGGGGCATCCAATCCATGGGACCTCGGGTCTGGAAAAACCAATGGGGAAGAAACGAACGCATCGGAATTTTTTTGCCTATCACAAGTGATACGGGAATGGAATCGGAAGGATTCCGGTTTCCGGGCAGAATTGTTGAAATCGACGACCGCCCGGGGGTTGCAATCCTTCCCGTCGCTGGTAAAATGCCACTTTCCGCCGGTATCGAAAATCGGCCGTTCGCTGAAATTCCCATCGACCCGGGTTGCCATGACCGATCTCTCCAACGACGTGTTTGCCTTTCGTGCAGCCATGGATTCCGCCGTGCGGATCCTCTCGCGACGCAACCACGCGAGCGCCGAACTCGCCCGAAAGCTCGGTCGCCGCGGCTATGGCGAGCGCGTTGTCGAGCGGGTTCTGGCCGAATGCCGGCGTTTGAATTACCTGGACGATACGTCCACCGCCGCGCGTTACGTCGAAGAATTCAAGGCCAAAGGATACGGCCGGCGATTTGTTCGCAAGGCCATGCATCAGAAGGGGTTTTCGGCGGCGCAGATCGAGTCCGCCCTGATGGAGCACTACGGCGAATCCGAAGAGACCGGTGCGGCCCGGGATGCCCTTCGGCGAAAAGCGAAAACGTTTGCCCGGGAGCAGGACGGCCTCAAGCGCCGGCAAAAAATCGCTCGCTACCTCTACGCCCGAGGGTTTTCCCCTGACGTGATCTCTTCATTGACCCATTGCCAAGAGAGGGATCCGCCATGAAGGGTCCATCCACGGATGCGAATTGTCGGGCGCGTTCAAGGGGGGCATTCGCTTTGTGCCGCAAGCATCGCGCGCGACTCCGGGGTTCCAAATCGAGGCGCCCGGCGCCGGAATCGGGAAATCGGCGCCTTGGGGAACGGGCACGGAAACGGATCGCGTTATCGGCCCTTGTTTTTTTGACTCCGACCGCGGCCCTGGCTGCCGGCGGCGGCGTTCACCCGATCACGGGCCTCGCCGCATCGGTCCAGGGGTATCTCGGCCTTTTTCTCTTCGCTTTGGCCTTCGGTCTAGTTCCTTTTGAAAACAGCCTGCATTTGCGCAAAAGCAAACCGGTCCTGGTAGCGGCCGGTGTCATCTGGATCCTGGTGGCACTGGCCTACCGGCGGTTGGGGCAGTCGGCCGTTGCCCGCGAAGCGATCCAGGAAAGCCTGATCGAATACGCCGAGCTTTTTTTGTTTTTGCTCTCCGCGATGACCTACATCAACGCGCTGGAGGAGCGAAATGTCTTCCAGGTGCTTCGAGGGTGGCTGGTTTCCCGGGGGTTTTCGCTCCGGGTCGTTTTCTGGGTCACCGGGCTTTTGGCCTTTGTCATCTCGCCGGTGGCCGACAACCTCACCACGGCCCTGCTCATGGGCGCGGTGGTGATGGCCGTCGACGGCGACAACCGTAAGTTCACCACCCTGGCATGCATCAACATCGTTGTGGCCGCCAACGCCGGCGGGGCCTTTTCGCCCTTCGGCGACATCACCACCCTGATGGTCTGGCAGGAAAAAAAGGTCGCCTTCCACCAGTTTTTTTCCCTCCTGATCCCTGCCCTGGCCAACTGGCTCGTCCCGGCGCTGATCATGCATTTCGCCGTCGGCAATGGTCCGCCCCGGGCGGTGAAGGAGCGGGTGCGCCTGAAGTTCGGGGCCGTGACGATGGTGCTGCTTTTTTTTGCCACCATCGCAACCGCCGTCGCTTTCCATGGGATTCTGGGATTGCCGGCGGCCGTGGGCATGATGCTCGGCCTCGGCTACCTGGGAATGTTCAGTTTTTTTATCAAACACCGGGAAGGGTTAAAAAATCGTTACGATGACATTCTCGGGGCCCGACGCCGGAACGAGACCGGTCACTCCTTCAATTCCATGCAAGGAAAAGCCGTCGCCGAGATCGCCGCCATGATTGAAGAGATGCCCGTGGCCGCGTTCATGATCGACAAAAATCACGAGATCATTCTTTGGAACGCCCCCATGGCGCGGTTGACCGGGGTGCCGGCCGAAGCCCGGGTGGGTACCCGGGACCAGTGGAAGTCGTTTTACGATCATCCGCGGCCGGTCCTCTGCGACCTGGTGATCGACAGCAAGCCGGATGTGCAGATCAGCCGGTTTTACGCGGGCAAGCACCAGGTCAACAACCTCATCGAATCGGCCTACGATGCCTCGGATTTTTTTCCCGGAATCGGTGAAGAAGGCCGGTGGCTCTCCTTTGCCGCGGCCCCGGTCAAAGATCGAAACGGCCGGATTGTCGGCGCCGTTGAAATCATCGAGGAAATTGGCGAGGTCAAGCGCCAGCAGAAGCATTTTGACCTCATGGAACGGATCTCCAGGGTCGAATGGGACACCTTGCTCTTTTTCTACGGGGTGATTCTCTGCGTGGGCGGGTTGGCCCAGTTCGGGTATCTGTCCATGGTTTCCCATGTCCTCTACACCGGCATGGGCAATACCATTGCCAATACCCTGGTGGGCGGGCTCTCGGCCATTGTGGACAACATTCCGGTGATGTTCGCCGTCTTGACCATGAATCCGCACCTGTCCGCCGGGCAGTGGTTGCTGGTGACGTTGACCGCGGGCACCGGCGGCAGCCTCCTGTCGGTCGGATCGGCGGCCGGGGTCGCCCTCATGGGCTCGGCCAGGGGAGTTTATACGTTCGGGGCGCACCTGAAATGGACGCCGGTGATCGCCCTGGGCTACGCCGCCGCCATTTGGCTGCATCTGGTTCTGAACGCCGGCTTGATGTAGCCACACGCCATAACTGGGAAGCCATCTCGAAAAAGTCTTTTCGCCCGGTATCGGCGTTGAGCACTCCTCTCAAATCCCCGATAACCTTGAGTCCGTCGGGTGTTCGTGCTCGGTCTCGCCTTGATCCCGGTTGAAAATCCTAATTTTGAGATGGTTTCGAC
>JBJKPT010000166.1:0-2539 GCA_046706045.1 Desulfobacterales bacterium | reverse complement strand
GTCCGGCTCATGACTTCCGAGGCCACGACCAGGACGTTTTTCACCGTGCGATGAATCAGGTACTGCTCGGCCACGTTGAGGGCGAAAATAAAGCCGGAGCAGGCGGCGGTGATGTCAAAGGCCGCGGCCCGGGCCGCGTTCAGTTTGGCCTGGAGCCAGTTTGCCGCTGACGGGCAGCAGGTGTCGGGGGTGATGGTGGCAACGATGATCAGCTCGATCGCTTCCGGCGAAAGCCCCGCCGTTTCAAGGGCCCGGACGGCCGCTTCGCAGGCGAGATCCGAGGCGGCCTCGCCCGGGGCCGCGATTCTTCGCTCCCGAACGCCGGTGCGCCTCACGATCCATTCATCCGTGGTGTCAAGCCCCATGGCGACCAGGTCTTGATTGGTCAGGACCCGGGATGGGACATGGGAACCCGTGCCGAGAATTCGGATGCGTTCCATTTTTCCCGTTACCTCGTGTTCAATTGGAAATCGGCCAATTGGCAAGCGATTCAGAACGCCACCGGATTCGAACCCGGAGCCATCGCCCGCGGTTTTCTGGATTCGGCCATGGTCGGAAGGTCCGGGTCCAATGTTCAGGGGCTTTGGCGGCAGCCGATCTCGACCCTGCGGCCACCGCCAAAAAAGAGCGTACCAAAAATCAGAAAAAAAGTGTACCACCTTGGTGGTCATGCGCGTCATGACCGTGGCATGCGATGGCCGATCCATCCCGGGCCGCTTGCGTTGCCCTGCGCTCAAATTCGTCGGGTGGTCCCGTTCTCGCGCCCTGCGGCCCCCGGTGCCCCGACCGGTCCGCTGTGTTACCGCATTTACGCAGAGGGCCGCTTCGTGACCGTCATTGCTCCCGGCCGGTGCTCGCGGTAGTATCTTTGGAGTCGAAAGGAATTTTAAATGGCTGATGAAAAACCCAATTGCGCCAGGTGCCCATACAACATCTCGGACCGGTTGTGCCGAACCGAAGATGGCAAGTCCCCGGCGTTCTGTCCCACCCGGAGCCTCCCCGAGCTTGCGGCGCAGGCTCTGAAGGAATACGACAACACGCCCGGAATCCGGGAATTTGCCCGGCAGGCGTCCATCCAGGAAGCCGAAGGGTACATGAACCGGGAGCTCGGCTACGAACGGGTCCGGGCCGCAAAAACCCGGATCGAGGAAATCATGGAGTTTGCCGAAAAGATGAGCTACGGCCGGCTCGGTCTCGCCTTCTGCATGGGGCTGAGAAAAGAGGCGGGGGCCGTGGAAAAGATTTTCTCCTCCGCAGGGTTTGACGTGGTTTCGGTGATCTGCAAGGCGGGCGCAATCCCCAAAGAGCGCCTCGGGCTCGCCAGGGATCAGCAGATTGACGCGTCCACGGCGGAGGCCATGTGCAATCCGATCCTGCAAGCCATGGTGCTGAACAAGGCGCAAACCGACTTCAATGTGCTCCTCGGCCTGTGCGTCGGCCACGATTCCCTGTTTTTAAAGTACGCCGAAGCCCCCTGCACGGTCCTTGCCGTCAAAGACCGGCTGCTTGGCCACAACCCCCTGGCCGCGGTGTACAATTTGGACAGCTACTACCGATGCCTGAAGTGAATCCGCTGTGAACGAATCGCTGGCCTACCAGCTATTGGCGGATCTGGTTCTCTGGTTGCACGTGGCCCTCGCGACCTTCGTGGTCGGGGGTCTTGTTTTCATCCTTGTCGGCAATTATCGCGGTTGGCGCTGGGTCAATGCCCTGTGGTTTCGACTTGCGCATTTTTTGACCATCGCGGTGGTGGTTGCCGAAAGCTGGTTCGGCGTCATCTGCCCGCTCACGTCCCTTGAAATGTGGCTTCGGGTCCGGGCCAACGAAACGGCTTACTCCGCTGGCTTCGTTGAGCACTGGTTGCAGCGCCTCCTCTACTACGCAGCGCCCCCGTGGGCCTTCATTCTCGGCTACACGCTTTTTGCGCTCGCGGTCGTGGCCGCATGGTGGCGCTTTCCGCCGGTCTCGGTGCGTCGCGGGGATCGTTCGGATGACCGCCGGAACATGAAAAAGAGGTAAAGGAAAGGAAAAAACGATGCGGTTTGCCCATACAAATATAGCTGCAAGGAATTGGAAATCGCTGTCTGCGTTTTACATCCATGTATTTGACTGCAAGGTTAAGCCTCCAGAACGAAAACTCTCGGGACCGTGGCTGGATGATGCGACCGGCCTTAAGAATGCATTCTTGGAAGGCGTGCATTTACTGCTGCCGGGTCATGGCGACAGCGGACCGACGCTTGAAATATTTTCATACCGGAACATGGACGGGCGGGATCCGATCATGGCAAACTGTGTTGGGCTCACCCATCTCGCATTTGAGGTACATGATGTCGACCAGACGTTGGATGAAGCCATAAATCACGGCGGGCAATTGTTGGGCAAGGTTACTGAAAAGACCGTCGACGGCGTTGGGGATTTAAAATTCGTGTATTTCCGTGATCCAGAAGGAAATATCGTTGAAATACAATCGTGGAAGAAATAGGTGTACAAAGATTGCCCTGGCATGGATGAAACGCCATCGGGACGAATGCATGGTCGG
>JBJKPT010000165.1:0-4698 GCA_046706045.1 Desulfobacterales bacterium | reverse complement strand
TACCGGATTCCGTAGGGGAGGCCCCGCCAGGCTTTGCAGGCGATTTCGCATCCGTGGCACTGGATGCATTTCTCAGGATCAAAACGGATCAGGTATTCTTTTCCAGAGGCCTTCATCAAAACGCCTTCCATTTTTCGACCCGCACCAGCGTCTGACTTGCCATGGCCGTGATAAGCGGGTCATAGGCCTTGGCCGGGTCGACGCTGTACAGGGTGTTCACGTTGGCGCCGCCATCTCCCAGAGGATAATCCGCCATCCCCAGCTCCCGGCATCCCTGCCACCAGCCATGAAGCAGCATGACCGTATCCGGCCGGATGCCCGGATACAGTTCCGCCCGGACCTTCAGCCACCCGTGGGGGGATGTGACGCTCACCCAGTCGTTGTTCTCGATCTGCCGTGCCGCCGCCGTATCCGGGTGGATGTGCAGGACCGGCTCGGGCTGGATTTCCCGCAGATGGGGGACGTTGCGCTGCCAGGCGGCGCTGAAATTTTTCGAGGTGTGGTAGTCGGAAAGAATCAAGGGGTAGGTTTCGGCCAGTTCGGGGGTGCCGCTCAAGCTTTCCGGCGGCTCCCGCCATTCGGGCATGGGGGAGAATCCGGCCGCCTCGAGGGTGGTGCCGTACAAGGCGACTTTGCCCTGGGGGAGAAAGGGCTTCCGGTCGAGACACGTGCCCGGGCGACGAAATACCGCATTGTATTTTTCGTATTCGGACGTTTCGGGCGGCGTCGCGATGCCGTTCGGCTGCCCTCGGAGCGTCGCCATGTCGATGCCCAGGGGTTCGAGCTGGTCATCCAGGGCCGCCGCCATATCGCCGTGCCAGAAGTCGTCGCCGTAGCCCATGGCCGTTCCCAGATCCAGGAGAAATTCGAAGGTGGATTTGTACGGCCCCAGGGGGTCGATGACGCGATTGGTGGCCATGATCCAGTCCGGTCCCCACTGGAAGGGGTGATCGACCTCGTAGCCGGTCGCCACGGGCAGAACGATATCGGCATAGGGCATCTCGGCGGTGCGGGCCACGTCCGCCACCACGAAAAAGTCGAGCTTCTCCAGGGCGGCCAGGACGTTTTTGGTCCCCCGGGTGCTCACCAGGGGCTGGGTGCCGGGGGCGATGATCCCCCGGACCGGGTAGGGCGTTTCGGTGAGCACGCTTTCGAGAATACGGTAGTACGCGGATGAGGTCCCTTCGAGAAACGGCTGGAACACCGTGGGAAATTCCGGGCCCACGAGCTTGTCGACCAACGCCTCGGTATATCGTTCTTTCAAGGTGATGTTTTTGGGCGCTTTCTTCGGCGGCAGGCTCAGCATGTTCGTACCCGGACGGTCCAGGTGCCCGGTGACGGCCATCAACATGCCGATGGCCCGGATGGCGTCGCCGGCGGCGGGGGCATGTTCCAGGCCGTTGCCGACGTCGATGGCGGCGCGGGGAGTGGCCGCGTAACGCTTGGCCACCGCCTCGATCCGTGCGGCGGGCACCCCGCTGATGGCTTCGGCCCATTGGGGGGAATACCGCCGGACATGTTCCTTCAACCGGTCGAATCCATGGCACCAACGGTTCACGAACTCGTGGTCGACAAGGTCCCCTTCGATCACCACGTGCAACATGGCCAGCGCCAGGGCCGCATCCGTTCCCGGACGCACGGGCAGCCAGATATCGGCCATGCCGACATCCGGTTCCACCGATGGCTTGATGGCGACGATGGTCGCCCCCCGCCGTTTGGCCTCCAGGAAGGCCCTGGCCGGCGGGGCCACCGGCCCGGAGTAGATCGGCTGGCGTCCCCAGTAGAGGATCAGGTCGCTGTGGCGGCAGTCCGGCCGCGGCCAGTCCCCCACGGTGACCATGAAGGCGAAGGCCCGCTGCATGACGCAAATGCCGCTGTGGCCGTAGTTGGGGCTGCCGTGAGCGACCAGGAAACGCTGGAGATATTCGCTGTAGGATCGTTTGGCCGGAGATAAAATCGCCAGGGATTCCGGTCCGTAGGTCTCCTTCTGGCGTGTCAGGACTTCGGCGATGTGGGAGATGGCGGCATCCCAGCCGATCGTTTCAAACCGGCCTTCCCCCTTTTTCCCGATGCGCCGGAGCGGATGGGTCAGCCGGTCGGGCGAATAGACCCACTGGGGCGCGGCATGGGCCTTGGCGCAAAGGGCGCCCCGGTTGGTCGGCGATTCGTCCATGCCGGCCACCCGGGCAAACCGGCCGTTCTTCACAAAGGCATAGATGCCGCAACCGCCTCCCGGTCCGCCGGGCCCGCACATGCCGCAGACCGTCGCAACGACTTTCTCACCGTTTGCCCGGGCCAGCTTATGGGCTTGCTTCAAGTTCATATAAACCTCACGTCGGCGCGATTGAACACAGGGCGCCATCGTAACAGAAATTTGCCGCGGATGGAGGCTATAAAAAAAATTCCGGTGCGGGGCTTCCCCCCGATGATCGCTATTAAGAAACGGCCATTGTTTAAAATTCAATGAAATAAGTGCATACTGACACCTCCACAAGGATTACGTGGCAACGCGGCCCTTTTAAGCTGGAACGTTGGTTTGAACAAAGGACGAATCATGCTGCCGGCAGACACCAAAAGACAGCTACTGGACTATCAGCGCAACGAGATTACCGAGCACCACATTTATCCCCGGTTGGCCCGGATGCAGAAGTCCCCGGAAAACCGCCGAATCCTTGAGGGGATCGCGGAAGACGAAAAACGGCACCACGAGCACTGGAAGCGCTACACCGGCGAAAACGCGCAGGTGGATTGGACCAAAGTCCGGACCTTCTGCTGGATAACCCGCATCTTCGGCCTCACGTTTGGAACGAAGTTGATGGAGCGCGGCGAGGTGGGGGCCCAGGAGGCGTACGCGGATCTTCCTGCCGAAATTGATGAGATCCAGGCCATCGCCAAAGAAGAAAGCGAGCATGAAAACGCCCTTCTCGGCATGCTGGACGAGGAACGGCTGCGCTACATCGGATCCATGGTGCTGGGGCTGAACGATGCGTTGGTCGAGCTCACCGGAACGCTGGCCGGTCTCACCCTGGCGCTCCAAAATACCCGCCTGATTGCTCTCACGGGGTCCATCACCGGCATTGCCGGCGCGTTGTCCATGGCATCATCGGAATACCTTTCGACCAAGACGGAAGCGTCCGGCCAGCAACCGTTGAAAGCCGCGTTCTATACCGGGACGACCTATGTGATGACCATCGTCCTGCTTATTTTGCCCTATCTCTTGCTGAGCAACTATTACGTGTCGCTGGCGTGCACGCTTTCGGCCGTCATCGCGATCATCGCGGTTTTCAATTTCTACATTTCCGTGGCGATGGATCAGCCCTTCAAGCGGCGTTTCGCCGAAATGGCGATCTTAAGCCTGGGCGTTGCGGGCTTGAGCTTTCTCGTCGGTATCGGGTTGCGGGTTCTCTTGGGGGTCCGGGTATGACATGGAACCAAACGTTCCTATCAGGAGAATGGATGCCATGAAAAATTTTAAAGAAACAACCGTCTTCATCACCGGGGGCTCCAGCGGCATTGGGCTGGCGACCGCAAAGCGCCTGTCCGCGGAGGGCGCGGACGTTTTCATCTTCGCGCGCACGAAGGAAAAGCTCGTCTCGGCCCTCGGGGAGATCGAATCGTGCCGCCGTTTTCCGGAGCAGAAGTTCGGCTTCATGCCCCTCGACGTATCGGACCACGCGCAGGTGAGCCGGGTCATGGCCGAGGCCGTAGAAACGTTCAACGCCCCGGATCTTCTCGTCAACTGCGCGGGCCGGGCCTATCCGAATTATTTCCAGAAGATCCCGTACGAGCAGTTCGACGAGACCATGAAGATCAACCTCTATGGTGTTTGGAACACGGTGTCGCTTCTCGTCCCCTACATGAAGGAAAAGGGTGGGGCCATCGTCAACACCTCCTCCATCGCCGGCTTCGTGGGCGTCTTCGGGTATACGGATTACAGCGCGTCCAAATTCGCCGTCATCGGCTTTTCCGAGGCGCTCCGCAGCGAGCTGAAAGGACGCGGCGTCACGGTCCAGGTCCTCTGCCCGCCGGACACGGACACGCCGGGCTTCCAGACGGAAAACACCACCAAACCCGAGGAGACCCAAGAGATATCGAAAAGCGCAAAGATCATGAAACCGGAGGCGGTGGCGGAGGCGCTCCTCAAGGGAATACGGAAAAAAACCTTTCTCATCGTGCCCGGCTTCGACGGGAAACTCACCCGTTTCATGGCTCGGGTATTTCCCGGCATCGTCGGGTTCGTCATGAATCAACAGATCAAGAGAGTACAAAAAAGAAAGCTGTAAAGAATCAGCGAAGCAGCACCAACACCCACTGGCAGAGGGCAAAGGATGCCATGCCGCCCACGATGGTAAGCAGCAGGTTTTTGCTGAACCAGCCGATCAGCACCGTGCAGATCGCTCCCACAAGATACGGATTGCTTGCGCTTAGCCGCAGGTCGCGGCCGTCCGGCATCAAGACGGCCGGAACGACAATGGCGGTCAATACGGCCGCCGGCACGTATTTCAGGGTGCTCTGAATGCCGGGTGAAAGCCGGAAACTGCCTGACAACGGCAGGAGGATGTAGCGGACCGCGAAGGTGACCAGAAACATGCCGGCAATCAGATAGACGGTTTGCATCTCATTTCTCCCCGGGCGGACCGGCGTTGCGCCGGGCCCTTCCGGCGATCCGCGATTCCGACCACGCCCCCGCCGCGATTC
>JBJKPT010000164.1:0-4707 GCA_046706045.1 Desulfobacterales bacterium | reverse complement strand
ATCTGTCTCATGTAGTCCGTGGGCATCGATTCCCGTTTCAGGCTTTTTTCCCAAACCGCCATCAGGGTGCTTTCCAGGGTCACGAGGGCCTTGGCGAGGTCCGCCTCTTCGGCGGTGAGAATCACTTCTTCCAGGGTCCGTCCGGAGAGAAACTCCACGAGAAGGGAAGCGGTATCGAAGGTTTCGGAGTAGCCGAAAACCTTCGGGGTCAGTCCCGGGAATTCCTGATTCCACCTTTCGATGTTTTCTTTTTCCTGCCGGATTTTGGCGATCGTCCCTTCCTTGAAGATGCGCTGGTTCATGGAGGTCTCGGCGTGATTTGGATCCACCTTGCTGATGCGGCAACCGGAGCGCGATCCCCATATGGAATTGAAATCGATGTCCGAAAGCGATCCTTTGAAGCCGGAATCGGAAAGCGTTTTTTGCAGCGCTTCGATTTGGCGGATCTTGATTCGATCGCCGATGTTGGCAAAAACCAGGGCCTCCCCGATGTTGAGCAGGGAATCGCCGATCCTTTCAAGGTAGCGGAAGATAAAAATCACCGTGATGATGTTTGGTGCGTCCTCGCCGTTTCGCAGATCGCCCATCATTCGATCGAAACCGGTTTTGTACTGAGCGTCCAGGTTGATCTCGGAACGGCAGATCTCAAGCGCTCCGGAGAGGGCATTTTTTTCAAATACCGGCATGATCGAAAACAGCGCGGTTTTGATCTCTTTGAACATGACGTGGTAGTCGTAACGCTGCAAAAAATCCGGATCGGTGAGGAAGATGCATTGGCGGGTGATGTTGACGCAAAAATCGGCGATGCGTTCCAGGTTCACACTGATGATGTGAACCGCACGCAACACGTTGATCTCTTTCTTTTCGATGGATTCCGCGCCATGGATGCGGGAGAAGCATGCATTTTCCAAGATGGTTTTCAGGTTGTCGACGTAATCGTCTTTCGCGGCGATCTTGGCGAGAAGGTCCTTTTGAAACGTCCGCAAAAAATCGTAAGTTAGCTTGACCTGCTGCTCCACTTCCAAAACCAGGAACCTGAAATTTTTTAGAATTCCCTCTTGCATGCCACCCTTCTGTCTGAAAAGGACGCATCACCGGCACCGCTTCGACGTTCCAGCCTGAAAACGTGGGGAACAGAATGCCATCCGTCAATGGCCAAGGCATGGGATGTTTTACGAATGGATTTCCAAGTCACCCGGATCGGGCGGAACCGCGATCTCTTTCCATGAAATTTTGATGCTGATTTTTTCTTTATCGCCTTTTTTCCGGGCACTGACTTCCATTTCGATCAAATCCCTTGGGTGCAGGGTCAGGTGCTCCTTTTCGGAGTCAAAGGTGATCTTGCGATTCGCGAACCCGTCGCTGAGCAATTTTAGGTACTTTTGAACAGATTGGACATCCTGCAGCGACTCGTGGTCGAAGGTGTCTTCTTTGGCCATGTCGGGCAACTCCTCGTATGGGGAATGGCTCTGTTCCATCATGCGCTGAGCCGGTCTCTATATTCGGCGATGACTTTTGCCCGATCCATGTCGGCGATGATGAGGGCCTTTTGAATCGCCGGATCCTCCCATGCGGGCTGCACGCCGATTTCCCGCCCCGCCTTCGCGCTGTCCTGGACCATCGGGTCCCGGATCTTTTCTCCCATATGGGTGTCATCGCCCATGAACACGAGGATCCGCCGCTCGGACGGCTTGAGCCCCCGGTTTCGTTTGCACAGGACCGAGATCAGGAATTCCGTGTACTGGCGGGACTGGGGATTCCAGACTTCGTAACCGTCCACGTCGTAATCGGCCAGCAGGATCGGCCAAAACTGTTCCGGATGCGGGATGACGATACCCGCACCCAAGGCCCGTGCCTCCTCGATCACCTCCGAGGCCCGGTAAAAATAATCCGAGGGGAAATGACGCTTGACGATGAGCTTGACGATTCTCAGAAATGTCTGGGCGCGGTCGATGAGCCGGTTTCCGTACACCGGTCGCAGGGTATCGAAAAAGTTCCTTATTACTTTGTTTTTGAAGGAATCCCTAGGCACGACGGCTTCGTGCCGGTGGAGCAGTTCATGGATCTTTTTGGCATAAACCCGAACAAAGCCGACCAAGGATGCGTCGGCCCCCGTCTCTTCGGCCGCCTCGTTGATGCGCTCCTCCACCGGCTGGATGAGGGTATTCAGAAAATCGAAAAGCTGCGAGGAACGATACTGAAAGGTGTGCTCCAGCATGTCCTTCAAAACCGACGCGTGCTGAAGCCTGTCGGACCGGAAATGAAGCAGAAGCTGCACCTTCTGATTGAACCCCCTCGACCAGCAGTCGACCTCCACGCCGGTTAGGCCTTGGCGATCCATGAGGGTGTTGTGCTGGGTGGGGATGATTAAATCGACCGCCCGCCGGGGGAACAGGGTGTCGATCCGTTTTTCGATGAGGTGAAACGGAATGAACTCCGGGTGCCAGTGCACGGCGAGTACCGCCTTCTGCCGCGGGTAGGTCGCCTCGGGGTTGAGAATCCGCGCTTCCTGCTCCTCCGAGAGGTCGGTGGAGATGACGTTGAAAAAATTCTGGAAATCCGTTTCCGTGATTTCTTCCGGGACGTTCTTGGGAACAATGGAAATGCATTCCAAGTTGTTGGCTCTCGAAGAGGGGATCATTTTACGCCGCATTCATCGATATCAAGGATTCAGGGCTTGCGTGGCCTCACCCGGGCGCAGGGATTTTTCCTCGAGATGGAACCATCGTTGCGCCGGCGAACAATTCGGATTTCGTTAAATTTAAACACCGGATGTTTATCAAACAATAAGACCCCGTTAAAATCGTGTTAGACACCGCCTTGAAAGTGGAGCCGGCTGCCTCGGGAGCGGCCGCGCCCCCGGTACTTGGGCCGACCGTCCGCCGTGCTTCCCGAGCCGGCTGCGCGGACCCGTGCCGAGGAAAGCCTTCTTCCCCGCCCCCGGAGGCGGTATGGGGCCGGACGGGTGCGGCCGCCGTCAATTTATCCGTAAGTCGGCGATCACCGACTCCACCAGGTTGCGGATCTCGGAAAGGCGCGCCTCGGTCATCGCCTCGAACCGCAGGACCAGGGCCGGCTGGGTGTTGGAGGCCCGCACCAGTCCCCAGCCGTCGTCGAAAAGGACCCGCACGCCGTCGATGTCGATGATCTCGTAGCGGCTGCGGAAGTATTCGGTGGCCCTTGCCACCACGTCGAACTTGATTCCGTCCGGGCAATCCACGCGGATTTCCGGAGTGGTGAAGGTGCGGGGCACATCGCCGAGGTGGGCGGATAGCGGGCGCTGTTCGGCCGCGAGGATCTCCAGGAGCCGGCAGGAGGCGTAGGTTGCGTCGTCGTATCCGAAGTACCGGTCGGCAAAGAACATGTGACCGCTCATCTCGCCGGCGAGCTCCGCGCGCTCCTCCTTCATTTTCTTCTTGATCAACGAGTGACCGGTTCGCCACATCACGGCCCGGCCGCCGTGGGCTTCGATGTCGTCGTACATCGTCTTGGAGCATTTGACTTCGGAGATGAAGGTGGCGCCCGGTTTCCGCTTCAGGATCTCCCGGGCGAAGAGGATCATCAGCTTGTCGCCGTAGATGATCCGGCCGTTTTCGTCCACCACCCCGATCCGGTCCCCGTCGCCGTCGTAGCCGATGCCGCAATCGAGTTTTTTCTCCTTCACCAGCCGGATGAGATCGCGCAGGTTCGCTTCCACGGTGGGGTCGGCCTCGTGATTGGGGAAGGTCCCGTCCATTTCGCAGTACAAGGCGTGAACCTCGCAGCCCAGGGCCTTGAGGATCGGTGCGGCCACGACCCCGGCCGTCCCGTTGCCGGCGTCGATCCCCACGCGCAGGGGCCGGTCGAAATGGATCGTCTGGGTGATGAGGTTGTGGTAGGCGTGAAGGACCTCCTGAAACGAGCGCCCGCCCATGCCGTGGGAAAAGGCCCCGTCGTCCACGATGCGGCGGATCTCTTGGATCTCTTCCCCGTGTACTGAATCCAGCCCCCGGCAAATCTTGAACCCGTTGTATTCGGCCGGGTTGTGGCTGGCGGTCACCATCACCCCGCCGTCCGCGGCGAGGTGATGGATGGAAAAGTAGAGCACCGGTGTGGGGCAGACCCCGATGTCGATGACGTTGAGCCCCGAGGCCTGCAGCCCGTCCATGAGCCGCCCGGCATAGGCGTCCGACGAGGTGCGGCAGTCCCGGCCCACGGTGAGGGTCCGGCCGCCGCTACCGGCCAGCAGGGTGCCGATGCCCCGCCCGAGGGTGTACACATCCGCGTCGTTCATGTCTTTTCCGGCAATTCCACGGATGTCGTACTCCCGGAACATGGAAGGATTCATGGGGCGTTCCTTTCTTTTCTGCAACCTTCTCTAAAAATCTAAAATTTATTTGCGGATATGCTCTAAATGTCTGAACGAAAGGTGTGCGCTTTGGTCGAAGACAAGGCCGCAGGGATTTTTCGGCCGCAGACGTAGCGCGGGCTACGCCTTCGGTCGGAAAATCCCGAGATCGCCGCATTCGGCCAAAAGATGCGCCTTCCGTTCAGGCATTATCCCTTGACCACGGCCATGGGCTTGAGCCTTGCCACCTTTCGGGAGATCCCGGCGCCGTGGACTACGGCGACAACCTTCGAGATGTCCTTGTAGGCTTCGGGCATTTCTTCGGCCAAGGTCGAACGGCCGGTCCAGCGGACCAGGATGCCCCGGTCTTCGAGTTCGCG
>JBJKPT010000163.1:0-4520 GCA_046706045.1 Desulfobacterales bacterium | reverse complement strand
CGAGTTCACCGGCCAACTGATGGAAATCGCGGCAAAGACCGACGACCCGGCCTATGGCCTTGCCGTCAACAGCACCAGCCGCCTGGCCGACGCGCTCTGCCAGATGCTGGAGGGAAACGGGGCCCCGGATCAAAAACCCGCGGCCGAGGCCCTGCGGGATGCGATCCGCGGAACCTTGCCGCCGGTGCCGGAATCGGCCCCGTAGGCCGATGGGCAACCCCCGGATGGCAAGTGCCCTTGATCGACCAAGGGCAACATCCGCGCCCTGTTCCGGAATGCCGCGCATTCCGATCGATAACGACGGAGGCTGCTGAGAGTGCTTCTCATTCGCAAACCCCAATGGGATCGGATCACCGGTTCGGTCCAGATCAATGCTCGAAGCCGGCATCTGGCGGATACGATCCGCCGGGCATGGCCGGCAGCGGCACGAAACCTGGGGTCGGAAGGGGTCGAAAACTGGATCCGGCACGGCATGGACCGCGCCGGGCAACACGGGATTTCGGATCCGGGCTTCATCGAGCGCTACATCCACCTGATGTTTTTGCTCGACAGCAAGGATTTCGACATCGATCCCCATTATGCCTGGGCCGGGCGCATCCTCGCATGGCCCGATGCCGATGAACGGCTCAAGCTGGCGGCCCTGGAAAAACGGGCGGAAATCGAGCAGGAAAAAGCCATCGGATGATGGATCCGTAACCGGAGGCAGCATGGCCGATTCAAGGATTCGCCTGTCCATCAAGGAAAACAGGACCTACTTTGCCGGCGACACGGCCCAGATCGTTGTGACCATCTCCCCGAGTCTTTCCTTCGGCTCCAAAACCCAGGTCACCCTCCGCTCGGCCCTTTTCCAATCCCCTTACATCGTCAGTCTCCGGCGAGAAGAAACCGTCACGGTGACCCTTGCAAACGGAGCCGAGAAATCGGCAGACCACAAGGGCCGGGTCATTGCCGAAGGCTCGCTGGCAGCAGACGGTCCCCTGGAGATCACGGTAAAACCGTGGAAACCGCCCATCGTCGCCTTTCCGGCGGATGGCTGGATTTTTCCGGATCGCGAGATCTGCATCGGCGATAAGGCGACCGTCAAGGCCGTGCTCAAGGAAGCGGCCCCGGAAACGGCCGACTACGCCCGGTTTACCCTGAACGGCAAAGACTGCGGCAAGTTCACGTTTCCCGAAGGCGCAACCGAAGCCACCATCGATGTCGCCTTCGATAAGTACAAACTGGGCAGCAAATTCCGACTGGAACCCCTCGGAGACGCCAAGGCCGGTTCGTCCATCGAAAAAAGCAAAGACGTCCATCAGGAGAACCGGGTCTCCCTGGACACCCCGGAATCGACCGAACCGCTTTACGTGGGCGATACCGTCGAGCTGACCGCCCGGATGAAATACCCGGTTTTCGAGGCCAAACAAACCGCCACCCTGAAAAGCGACCTCTTTGGAGGCACCACCTACCCGGTCTCCTTTGAAAAAGACAAAACCGA
The DNA here is from genome assembly GCA_046706045.1 of Desulfobacterales bacterium. Lineage (GTDB taxonomy): Bacteria > Desulfobacterota > Desulfobacteria > Desulfobacterales > JBDRRP01 > JBJKPT01. Next base: position 3,040 of record JBJKPT010000163.1, on the reverse strand, counting down.
GGCCAAGGTCACGGTGACCATCGAAGCGGTCCCGGAATCGAAGAAATTTCCGGTCACCGCCGAACCGGCCTCTGGGTTTCGGGCCGAATCTTCGGCCACCATCCAGCTCCAGGCGGAAAAAGGTTGGGCACTGTCCTTCAAGGCAGACCCGACCCCGTCCGGCGCCTACCACGAAGGCGACACCGTCGCGTTTACCGTGACCCTTCCCCACCCGGCCCCGGAAGACGGCGATGCCGGCACCATCACCGGAACTCCGGCCTTCGATCCGGTAACCGTTCACTTCGCAACAGAGGCAACCCAAGCCACGGCCCAGGCAACGATCAGGGCCGTCCAAAAAAAGCAAACGCTGGATGTGCTCATCACCCCCAAGACCGGCACCGTCTACGTTGCCGCCAGGAGCAACGCCAAATGCCGCATCGAAATCAAGCCCCTGCCGGTCATCCGATTCGACAACCGGAATCCGGTTCAGGGCGAAAAGCCCGGGGAGAACCAGACCTACGTCTCCAGAGTGACCCGGCAGCTCACCCTCATGGTCCGCTCGGAAAACATGCCCACCCGCACCGGCTCGAAGGTGAAGATCATCTCCGATCCGGATGTTTTCGGAGAGGAAGACCCCAACGATCCGGCCAAGCCGCCGTATTTTGCCGAGTTCACCGGCGAGGAAAAAGAAAAGACCGTCACCGTCACCCTGGCCAAACCGGCCGAAAGCACTGAAGTCAAGCTCGCGGTGGAATCCCGGTCCCGGTTGGCCGATCAGCATACGCTCTTCCGGCTCAAGGTGACCGACGGGGCTCTCAACCTCGTGGACGGCACGGCCGACGGCAGCGCCTACACATGGATCAATCCGAAAGGGCCGTTTGCCAAGGGGGACAAGATCTGGCTGCGGGTCACCCGCACCAAGGCCAACGGCCCGCTCCTCGAAGGCTATTTCGCCAGCATCACCAGTCCGGCCTTTGGAAAGGATCCGGAGACTGGAAAGGACCGGACCTACAACGTCTGGTGGGACCGGGACAAGACCGTGTCCCGGCCGGTGCAACACGAGCCGGGCCAGATCATCCGTAACGAAGACGGACTCGATGCCACCCCCCGTCTTCTAAGCGGCACCACCACCTCCACCGCATCGCCCGGGCATGGGCAACCCCCCAGCGACCCGCCTACGGGCCTGCGGCTTCTGGGGCACGGCGGCAAACCGTTGCCGGTCACCGTCTCCGGAATCGGCACCTACGGCGATGGCCAGACCCCCGCCCAATCGATCGAAGTCCGGGAAGAACGCCTGGCCTACTTTGCCGAGGGCCTTTACGACAAGAAAAACACCTTTGTCGTCAGGGACAAACCCAAATTCGTCGTAAACCTCAACGTGCCGGCCGGTCCCGGCGCCATGGTCAGCTTGTCAAGCCCGGTATTTCCCGGCAACTACAACGTGCCGCTCCCCCCCGGAACCCTTACCCGGGAGGTCCCGGTGGAACTGGTGAAATCGTCGATGGAGGTGGAAGACGCCGACGGGGTCGTCGAGGCCCAGATCGAAGTCCACGGCGGCAACCTCACGGTTCCCCGACGCGGCTCCCGGAAGGCGATCATCCAGCTCGATGTACGAACCCCGGTGGTCGCCTTCGACGACGCCGAACCCATCAAATCCCCGGTTAAAAAGGGCAAGAAGGACGTGGCCGGCCTGTTCGGCCTGGACGATACCGCCACCCTTCGGCTCGTGTTGAGCGACAAGGCCCCGGCGGGCACCCGGGCCGAAATCATTTCCTATGCCTTCGGGGGCAAGCGCTATCCTGTCGAATTTACCGCAGGGGCTGCATCAAAAGAGGTAGAGGTCAAGTTTACACGGGGGGATGCCGAAAAACCGATCGCCGTCTGGATCGACCCGCGGGAGTTCTGCCAGGCCGACAAAAACAAGGACGGCACCTTCCGGAAAAGCCAGATTTCCGTCGTGGTCATGCCGGACCCGGCCGTGGCGTTCCAAAATACCGTGATGACCGACGGCGCCTGCACGGCCAACTGGATCGTGCCGACCGGGATCCCCTTCATTTTCGGGGAAAAGGCCACGTTCCACCTTGTGCTGAGCCACGCAGCGCCCGAAGGCGGCGCCAAGGCAAAAATCGTAAGCCCGGCGATCGGCGGGGATACGACGGTGAGCTTTGCCGAAGGCGAAACCGAAAAATCCATCGAAGCCACCTTCACCAAGCCGTCCAAATCCAAGGACCGATTGCATCCGGTCACCATCGAAGCGGTCGGCGGATGCGTTTCGGGCGGCTATTTCACCAACATCGTCGAGGTGCACGAGGTCCGGGCCGCCTACCTCCCCCCGCGCCGGGTGATGATTCCCCGGGGGCCCTTTGTCAAGGGCCAGACCGCCAACGTCAGCATCCGGCTCAACATCCCGGCTGCCGCGGAAGGGGCCACGGTGAAACTGACCGGCCCCTTTGCCGCCGATGTGCCGGTCTCCTTCGCCCTCGGAGAGACGCGCAAGACCGTCGAGGTCACCTTCGACAAGGAAACCCGGGAAGCACAAAATATCACCCTGGTCGCCGGCAAGGGGTGCACCCTCGGAGAAAAAACAACCCAGGCGGTCACGGTTTATGCCCCGAAGGTGAGCTTCGCGGATCCGGCTGTGGAGGAACCCGAGCAGGTCCTGCCCGGCGGCGAGGCGGTCCTTCGGCTCGAGCTCGACGCGCCCGCCCCGGAGCAGGGGGCCTCGGTCATCCTGGAGAGCGACGCCTTTCCCGAAGGCAAAGCGTACAAGGCGATCTTTCCCCTGGGCGAAACCGAAGCGGCGGTAACGGTCAAGATCAAGTTCGACCTGGCCTTGGGCGGAAAGACCCAACCGGTCATCCTGAAATCCGATCCGACCCGTTGCGTTCTGGGCGATACCACCTCCATCAATCTTCAAATCCACGAAGGCCTGCGGGTGCGGTTTGCCGAAGCCAAGATGGACCCGGCCCCGAATGCGGTGCTGGATGCCGGCACCGAGGCCACGGTGTCGATCGAACCGACCGAAGCGCCCACGGCGGATCTCAAGGTCATGATCAAGAGC
>JBJKPT010000162.1:0-2434 GCA_046706045.1 Desulfobacterales bacterium | reverse complement strand
CGTACCGCGCAGGGGGTCGATTTCCGAGACCCCTTCGATTTCCTCACCGAAAAAATCGATACGGATCGCGACGGATTCCTCATAGGCCGGAAACACCTCCACCCGGTCCCCCCGCACCCGGAAGGTCCCCCGGTGAAAATCGACGTCGTTTCGCTCGTAATGCATCCCGACCAGGACCCGCAGCAGCTTGTCGCGATCCATGAGCATGCCCGTCGCCACCTCGGCCCGCATGGCCCGGTAATCTTCCGGCGCACCGATGCCGTAGATGCACGAGACGCTGGCCACCACCACGACGTCGCGCCGGGAGTGTACGCTCCGGGTGGCCGAGTGCCGGAGCTTGTCGATCATCTCGTTGATGGACGAATCCTTTTGAATATAGGTATCCGTGCTGGGGATATACGCTTCCGGCTGGTAGTAATCGTAGTAGCTGACGAAATACTCCACGGCGTTTTCTGGAAAAAACGCCTTGAATTCGTTGTAGAGCTGGGCCGCCAGGGTTTTGTTCGGCGCGATCACGAGGGCGGGTCGCTCGGCCCGGGCGATGACCTGGGCCATGGTGAAGGTCTTGCCGGAACCGGTGACCCCCAGAAGCACCTGGTGCGGCCGCCCGTCGGCAACGCCCCGGCTCAAGGCATCGATGGCCTCGGGTTGATCGCCGGTCGGGGAAAACCCGGATACAAGGGTGAACGGAGACATGGTCAACTATGTGAATTCATTTCGATGTTACAAATGGCTATGGAAAATCAGGGCCACGGCCGCGGCCGCCATGCCCTCGCCCCGGCCGAAGGGGCCGAGCCCCTCGGTCGTGGTTGCCTTGACACTGACTTGCCCGAGGCCGACCCCCATGGCTTCGGACAGGTGTTGGCGCATGGCGTCGCGAAACGGTGCAAGCCGCGGGGTCTGGGCGAACACCGTGGCATCGACGTTGCCGATGGCGTAACCGGCCGCCGTCACCCGTTCGCGGACCCGGGCCAGCAGCCGAAGGCTTGAAATCCCCGCATAGGACGGGTCCGTGTCCGGAAACAACGCGCCGATATCGCCCAGGGCGGCGGCCCCGAGCAGGGCATCGCAGACGGCGTGGGTGAGCACATCGGCATCCGAATGGCCCAAAAGGCCCTTGTCCCAGGCAATGGTCACCCCGCCCAGGACCAGGGGCCTTCCGGCAACCAGGCAATGGGCATCGGCCCCGTATCCAATGCGAAGATTCATGGGAAACGCTCCTTTATTTGACCCGGCCGAAAAAATCATTCGTAAACGGGCACTAACATAACGTCGATGCCGTGTATAGCAAGCGTCTTTCCACAACCGACCCGCTTGAGCGACCCCTGCGCCGGGCACTTTGATTGGAATGCTCGAAATCGCGTGGCACTCCTTCGGCCCACATCCTCCACCCGCCTTGAGCCCGTGCAAAACCGCCGATCCGTGGGTGAACACGAACAACCCGGCGGCCAGACGATCCTTGACAAACCCGCGGGATCCTCATAAAAACCCAACCACGCCCCGTTTTTTTACCTGCCGCAAGCGCCGGTACCATGTGAATCCGACCGGCCGATCGACCCCGCGCGTCTTTGCGTCTCTGCCGGCCGCGGATTCCCCGAAACCACGGGCCCTCGACCGGCCGTGGGTGAAAAGCGGCTTGTCCGACCGGCCCGGACCCAGGAGCAAGCATGGACATTTCCACCCTGTTGACGAAAACCCTGAATGCCCGCCGCTCGGCCCTCACCGAAGCCGAGGCCAAACGCGTGCTGGCCGCGGCCGGCGTACCGACCGTTACCGAAGCCGTTGCCAAGAACCGAGAGGCGGCCGTCGCCGCCGCCGCCGCCATGGGTTTTCCCGTGGTGCTCAAGGGACTCGGCGCCACCCTGCTGCACAAGACCGAGATGGGCCTCGTCCACCTCAACCTCGGCGATGCCGCCGCGGTGCAGGAGGCGGCCCGGGCGATTGCGACGGCGGCAGGCGAAGCCCTTGAAGGGTTCCTGGTCCAACCCATGATTCAGGGCCGCCGGGAATTCGTCGTCGGCCTGATCCGCGATCCCCAGTTCGGCCCTGTGGTCATGTTCGGTATCGGCGGCGTGTTCACCGAGGCCCTCTCCGACGTCTGCTTTCGGCTGGCCCCGCTCACGCCGGCCGATGCCGGTGAAATGCTCGACGAGATCCGGGCCGCAGGCCTTCTCCGCGCCTTCCGGGGCGAAAAGCCGGTGCGGCGGGATCCGTTGATCCGCACCCTGATCGGCGTGGGAACCCTCGCTCTCCAATACCCGGAAATCGCCGAAATCGACATCAACCCCCTGGTGGCCGGGGCCGACGGCGGCGTTTGCGCCGTGGATGCCCTGATCGTGGCGCGTCATTCCGAACCCGATGCGCCGTTGCGGCCGGCCATGCCGCCGAAAGCCATCGGCACCCTGTTTTACCCTCGCTCCATCGCTTTTGTCGG
>JBJKPT010000161.1:0-4104 GCA_046706045.1 Desulfobacterales bacterium | reverse complement strand
GCCACATCCCGCGCGATGGCGCCGGTACCGGCCCCGATATCGAGAAGCCGGAGGCCCGCTCCGGGTTCGGCGGCCCGGATCACGTGGCGCCGCCACACCGCGTCCCGGCCGAAGGTCATCAGCCGGTTCATCCGGTCGTAGCGATCCGCGATGCCGCCGAACATCGATTGAATCCGACGGCCCCAGTCCGCGGGCCGGGGGGGCGGGGTCTGCCCGGTCATGGCAAGAGACACCTTTTTCCCGTGCGCTGGCACGGGAACGGATTTTTGGGGGTTCGGGGGATTTTTTTCAAGGGATTCCCCGGATCGATGCACGACCTGGATTCCATAGGATGAACACCACTTCCGTGCACGAGCACGTGTACGTTCACGTTCACGAACACCCCCGGAGAGACCCCCGCCGCGCTACGCGGGGTCATCGAAGCGCAGCTCATCCGGCCATTCCCGGGCATGGCCGTCGGCCGGGCCCTTGATGGTGGCGTCGATTCCCAGGCGGTGCCGGTCGATGCGGATGTCCCGGCCTGGGTCCGTGTTGTTGAAAAGCTTCCAGAGCATCAGGGAGGGATCGTTAAGTTCGATGACCGCATCGAAGAGCACCAGGGTGTCGATCGCGGCGAGCCGTTCTTCGGCGAGGAGGGCGTCGAGGATGGCCCGGCCGCTCGGGCCGTCCGTCCGGTTCACCGCCACGGCCACCACCCGCCGGGAGGCGTCCGGATCGCGGCCTTCCACCCCTTTGAGCCGGCGGCAGGCGGTGGCGGCCGGCACCACCCCCCGGATCGTTTCAAGAAGCGCCACATCCGTTTCGATGGGCCGGGCCGGGCCGCGCACGGCCCGAGGCGGTTCGCCGGGAAACCGGCGGGTGAGGTCGATGCCGATCTTGTTGCCGAAATTCGGGTGGGGCGAGGAGTGGTCGAGGACGTCGAGGATGCCCTTGGTGATGGTGATGTCGGCGGCCGGCTCGAAGCGGGTGTTGAAACCGGCCGTGACGGCCGTGGCATCCGATGGGTCGACGTCGCCATCCACCACCACGATGGCCTTTGAAAAACTCATCTGGCCCTGACCCCAGAGACCGCTCATCACCTTCTGGGCATGTCCGGGATAGGCCTTGTCGATCGCCACCACCACGATGTTGTGAAACACCCCTTCCCAGGGGAACCAGTAGTCCCGGATTTCCGGCATCACGGTCTGGAGCATGGGCAGAAAGAGCCGTTCCGTGGCCTTGGCGAGGTAGCAGTCCTCCATGGGCGGCCGGCCGACCAGGGTGGCGGCGTAGACCGGGTTTTTCCGGTGGGTGACGGCGGTCACGTGGAAGACCGGGTAGTCGTCCGCCAGGGAATAATAGCCGGTGTGGTCGCCGAAAGGGCCTTCCCGCCGGCGTTCCTCCGGGTCGACGTAGCCTTCGAGGACGAACTCGGCCTCGGCCGGAACCTCCATGTCCACGGTGACGCACCGGGCCATGCGCACGGGCCGGCGCCGGATGAACCCGGCCAGAAGCATCTCGTCGATCCCCCGGGGCATGGGGGCCGTGGCCGCGTAGATCGTGGCCGGGTCCGCACCGATGGCGACCGCGACCGGCATCCGCCGGCCCGCGGCGGCGTATTCGCGGAAATAATGGGAGCCGTCCTTGTGCACGTGCCAGTGCATGCCGGTGGTGTTGCGGTCAAAGATTTGAAGCCGGTACATCCCGACGTTGCGCTTGCCGGTAACCGGGCTCCGGGTAAAGACCAGGGGCAGGGTGACGAAGGGCCCGGCGTCCTTCGGCCAGCAGTGCAGAACCGGAAGCCGGGAAAGGTCCACGGCATCCCCGGTCACCACCACCTCCTGACAGGGGGGCCGGCCGCCCCGATGGCGGCGGGGCACCCACCGGGTAGCGGAAACCGCCATGGGGATCACGTTGACGGCGTCGCGCAGGGTCTTGGGCGGCGCCATCCCGATGTATTCGCGGACCCGGTCGGCCAGATCGTCGAGGCGCTCCACCCCCAGGGCCATGGGGATTCGCCGGGGGCTGCGGCAGAGGTTGGTGGCCACGGGGAATTGGGAATCGCGGACGTTCCGGAAATACAAGGCTTTGCCGCCGGCGGGCGACTTGGACTCGCCGTCGGTGATGCGGCTGATCTCCAGATGGCGCGAGTCCGGTTTGTCGACATACCGAATTTCGCCCGCGGCATCCAGGCGGCGGATGAATTCGTTTAAATTCCGGTACACGGGAAGGCGTTCTCCGGATCAGGGGTTTCCCCATTCATTGAAGAGGTTATGGCCGATGCCGAGGTGATCCAGGACTCGGGACACCACGGCATCGACCAGGTTTTCGACGCTGGCCGGGTGGTGATAAAATCCGGGGCAGGCCGGCATGACGGTGGCGCCGGCCTCGGCCGCGCCCAATAGGTTTTTCAGGTGCACCCGGCCGAGCGGCGTTTCCCTGGGCACAAGGATCAGGGGGCGCTTTTCCTTGAGGCAGACATCGGCGGCCCGCAGGATGAGGTTATCGGCCATCCCGGTGGCGACGGCCGAGAGCGTGTGCATCGAACAGGGCGCAATCACCATGCCCTGGTGATGAAACGACCCGCTGGCCGGCGGGGCGAAGAAGTCTTCGTTGTCGTGCCAGCGCAGGTGCGCGGTTTTTCCGGCCACGATGCCCAGGCGGCCGAGAAAGGACGGGATGTCCTCGCCCTCGTAGCCGAGTTCGTGGGCCATGACGTTTTTGCCCGCTGACGAAATGATCAGGTGCACGGTGACCGCTTCGGTGAAAAGTGCCCGCAGAAGGCGCACCCCGTAGATGGCACCGGAAGCGCCGGTAATGGCCACCACGATCCGTTTTCGCATCATGCGCCTCTCAAAAACAGGACATCGACCAGGATGCCTGCGAAAAGAATGACGGAAATCATGCTGTTGATGTGGAAGAAGGCGATATTGATGCGGCTCAGATCATCGGGCCGGACCAGCCGGTGCTCGACGATCATCAAGGCACCGATGACGGCCACGGCGGCAAGGGTGACCGGCCCCAGCCCGAAGGCCCGCCACACCCCGATAAACGAGGCCCAGGCCAGGGCGTGGAGGAGTGCGGCCGCGCGCATGGCGTTGCGGGGTCCGAGGCGGACCGGCAGGGAACGCAGCCCCGCCCTGCGGTCAAAGTCGATGTCCTGGCAGGAATAGAGGATGTCGAAGCCGGCGATGTAGGCCATCAACCCCGCGCTCAACAGCAGCACCCCGGGCCTGAAGCCGTTGGTCATGGCGATCCAGGCCCCGGTCGGGGCAAGCCCGATGGCAAAGCCCAGGTAGAGGTGGGCGAGTGCCGTGAACCGCTTGGTGTATGAATAGAAGAAAAGGGCCGCGAGCACCGGCGGAGCGAGGATGAGGCATAGCCGGCCAAGGGCCGCGGCGGCCGTGAAAAAGGCGAGGGCCGCAATTCCCACGAAGGCTGCGGCCGCGGCGACACTCAGCCGGCCCGCCGGGATTTCCCGGCCGGCGGTGCGGGGATTGGCCGCGTCGTAGCGGGCGTCCACGATCCGGTTGAAGCCCATGGCCGCGGACCGGGCCCCGGCCATGGCGACAAGAATCCATCCCAACCGGGCCCAGGAAAAAGACATCTGCCGGCTGGCCAGAACCACGGCGGACAGGGCGAAGGGCAGCGCGAACACCGTATGGGAAAACCGCACCATGTGACCGAACGTGATCACGCGGTCGATGATGCGTTGAAAACAAACGCCGACGGCCGGCGGGCTCGAAACGGCTTGGGATGGGCGTCGATTCATGGCAGCCCTTCCCATAGCGTTTCGGTCCGGATTTGTCCATCGGTTATGGGGCGGGGCTCAGGATTCAAGTCATCAAGGTCTGGTTTTCATCGGGATCGGGACCGAATCCAATTTCGATCCCGATCCCGTTTCGGATTTGGATGATCCGGGCAGGGCCTCGTCCGGTTTTTGCCCGGTTATCGGAAATGCATCCTCCCCAGACCAGGAAAGCGGGCTCCCAAGCCGGCGCTTGGGGGCCCGAAGAAGTTATGCCATCAATGCGTCGAAACCGGCTCGCCGTGGCCGGTACCCGCCGGCACCGGTGCCTCCACGGCCTTGTGGGCGTGCTGGGCCGCGAGGAGCATGTACATGGA
>JBJKPT010000160.1:0-3348 GCA_046706045.1 Desulfobacterales bacterium | reverse complement strand
TCGATCCTCGCTTCTCCCGGCTTGGGGTCGATCCGGCGGCCCATGTGGGTGCAGCGGTTGGCAAAGGCGTGAAAGGTACCGTCGGTGCCGTGAACCACAAGGGTCCGCAAGGGCAGGCCTTTGCCCTCGAGGCGAAGGGCGCTTCCCGGCCGGTCGAGTTCCCGGGCGCGGTCCAGATGAAGCAGGATCGCTTCTCCGGCGTACTCCCAGCAACCGTCGTCGGCCGGAAGAGAGGTTTCGCAGATGCCCAAGATTCGTTTCAGGAACTTCATGGCGTTTCCTCCCTGGATTGGTTTAGGATCGATCCACGAACGAATTCAGAAGCACTGGGCTTGATCTGTTGAGAAATAGCGCAGGAAATATAGAGCCACCCTATTTCCGAGCGTCGCGGGTGGTCGGCCGGAGCGCCTTGGGCGTTTTCCCGCTGGCGGGTGAGTTCAACGCGTCCGCCAATGCCTGCAGCTTCTTATTTGTGACCGGTCCACTCACCCGCCACACCACCTCGCGGGAAATGTCCATCAGGACAAGGTAGGCGCTGTCGGGGGCTTTGAACGCTGCCATTTCTCTCCATGCGGAGGACTTTTGCGATACCAGCAGGTACCGATCACGGAGTGTCGCCGGTATGCTATCGCGGATGCGGCTTGTCACGAAACCGCGCAGAAACCTTGGGACACCTTCAATCACCGATACGCTGTAGACCCCAACCGTGTCGGCTGGAAATCGGCCCTCCAAAGCGCGCGACCAGGCAGCTGTTTGCGTTCTCGATGCCTCCGAGAATCCAATGACGAAAAGGATTGCCTTCTTCGGAAGATCAGCAGGCACGGCCAGTCTTATGCCGGATAGCGTTTCCGCCGGCAATGCCCGGTTTGCCGCGGCAGCGCGGGATCCGGAAATCACGAGCGCAACCACACCGGCCAAGCCCAGTGAAAGGATGCGTTTCATTATATGCCCAGTGCCAAACGGCGCAACGGGTGGATAGGATTCCGTCCTATCGGGATCGAATAAAGCCGTCCCCGCGTCGCTTCTCGTGCCCAACGTTCCTGCCACTCGGCCTTCACCGTTTTATCCGCCAGATTGTTCCCTCGATTCTCGAAACGCCTCAAGAATATCCCTTGTGATCCTCTGGGTCTGAAAGCCCGGCGCGTCAAACGGCGGTTTTATGTCCGTATGCCTTAATTCAACAGGTATTTACGACTTCATCAAGCTTAATTGTAGATCAGAATACTGATCCGCCGGTTGCGGGGGTCGAAGGGATTGCTTTTGATCAAGGGCTTGGTCGCGGCGAATCCGGCGACGCGAATCAGGCGGTTGATGGGAAGGCCGTCTTTTTCCAGTTCGATCCGGGCCGCGGAGGCCCGCTCCGTGGAGAGCTCCCAGTTGCTGTAGCGCATGGTGGGGTAGACGTGGGCATCCGTGTGGCCTTCGATGGCGATGCGGTGATCGGTGTCTTTGAGGGTGTCGGCGATCACCGCGATGATTTTCTTGGCCGCGGGGGTCATCTGGATGCTCCCCAAGGGAAACATGGGAGAGCCGGCGCGGTCGACGATTTCCACCCGCACGCCGCGATCAAACGGCCGAATCACGATGTTTTCCTTGACATCGGCAAGCCGGGTTTCGATTTCGTGCTTCAGGTTTTGCATCAAATACCGGGTGTCGGCCGGCTTTGGCAGATCCCCGGTGTTTTCGGACGAGCCGGATACCTGAAGGTCCCGCTGCATGATCCCGAGGTTGACCGGCTCGTTGTAGTTCAAGATGGTGGAGCCGCTGGATTTGAAGATGCTGTATTCACGAAAATAGGCCGCGACCTGCATCCGCTTTTTCGGGGAGACCATCGCGATCAGCCACATCAATAAAAAGAAAGCCATCATGGCGGTGACAAAGTCGGCATAGGCCACTTTCCAGCTGCTGCCGCTGTGGCTGCCGCCACCGTGACCGCACTTTTTCACCCGCCTGATGATTACTCTTTGCTGCTCCATTTCTTGACCGCCGTTTCCAGTTCGATGAGGGTGGGCCGCGCATCTCCGGGGATGGCCCGCCGGCCGAATTCAAGCGCCGCCTGGGGCAGGGCTCCGCCCACCGACGACACGATGGCCGTCTTGATCACCGTGAAAAGGGCCAGCTCCTCCCGCACCCGGCGTTCCAGGTTGGTGGCCACCGGTCCCACAAACCCATAGCAGGCCAGAACCCCGAGAAAGGTCCCCACGAGGGCCGCCCCGATGCTGTGGCCCAGAACCTCGGGCGGCTGGTTGATTTTGCCCATGGTCAGCACCACCCCCAGGACCGCCGCGACGATGCCAAGACCCGGCAGGGAGTCGGCGAGCTTGCTGATCATGGTCCCGGGGATTTCGGCCTCGGATTGCTCGGCCTCGATGTCGAGTTCCATCATGTGATCCAATTCATGGGGTTCCATGCCGGTGGCGATGAGCATTTTGAAATTGTCGCAGATGAAATTGACCAGGCGGGGTTTGGCGAGAACGCGCTTGAACGGTTTGAAACACTCGCTGACCTTGGGGTTGTCGACCTCGGATTCAAGGGCGAGCAATCCTTCCCGGCGGGCCTTTCGGAAGAGCAGGTTCAAGACCATCAGCAATTCGATGGACATCTTCTGATCGACGCTTCCGGGCTTGAAGATCGAGCCGATGTTTTTCATCACCAGTTTGAGGACATTGCCCGGCGAGGCGATGAGAAAAGAGCCGATGGCGGCGCCAAAAATGATGATGAACTCCGACGGCTGAAAAAGCACACTGAGGTTTCCGTGCTCGATCATGTACCCGCTGATGACCGCACCGAAGACGGTGGCAATACCGATCACTGCAAACATGTTTTCTCTCTCTTGTCCGAAGTCGGCGGTTATCCCCTGGATCGCCGGAAATCACCACCGCAGGTGATCGATCGGGAAAGGAGGAAGCGCGCCGTAGAGAAATCCGCAACAAATCCCCTGATCCGGATTTCCACTGGAAGCCATTCAACAAAGGCGGCGATTCCCTCCATGGTTTCCATCATTTCATCGTGTCCATCATCCGTTTTGCCGCCGCTGCTTCCGGATAATCTCTCCCTGTCGCCGAAGGGTGTAGCGGATCAGGGCCTCCTGCACCGCATCCTCCATTTCGAGGAATTCGATGGCCACTTCCTTCATGCCGCCATCGGAGGGTTCCAGACGTTTTACCGTTCCGTAGAGAACGAGCCATATCGCCTCCTGGGAAAGGATCAGCAGCTTGATCTCGACCGTGTCGCCGGCATTCAAGGGTTCCCAGGCTTTGAATCGGATGCCGGCGGCGGAGATCGATATGTTTCGGCTCTCGACGTTGGCCAGTTCCGAATCGGCCAGAAAAAGCTTTTCCAGAATCA
>JBJKPT010000159.1:0-1698 GCA_046706045.1 Desulfobacterales bacterium | reverse complement strand
AGGATGACGGTGTCATCGGGTTTGATCTGAATCTGCTTGTGGGTGCCGGCGGCCATCCGGGCGAGCGCCGCCATGGGTTCGCCCTGGCTGCCCGTGGTGACCATCAGGATCCGGTGATCCGGATAATCGGGGATGAACTCCGGATCGATCTCTAGCCCGGAGGGGATGTGCAGATAACCCAGGGATCGGGCGATGCCGATGCTCGTTTCGATGCTTCGGCCCGTGAAGACGACTTTCCGGCCCAGCTCCTGGGCGATGCGCACGACCTGCTGAATCCGCATGATGCTGGAGGCAAAAAGGGCGACAATGATCCGGCCCTCGGCCTCGGAGGCAATCCGCTTGATGGTGGCGGCGATCTCCTCGTCGGACTGGGTGTAGCCCGGTTTTTCCACGTTGGTCGAGTCCGACAACAGGGCCAGCACCCCCTGCTCGCCGCATTGGGCAAAGCGGTTGACGTCCGTGTTCATCTCAGCCAGGGCCGCATGGCAGATTTTGAAATCCCCGGTATGCACCACCAGGCCGCAGGGGGTGTTGATGGCAAGCCCCACCCCGTCGACCACGCTGTGGCAGACACGGACGAATTCGATTTCAAAGATGCCGAGACGAAGGGTTTCCCGCGCGTGGACTTCGTGCAGGGCCGCAGTGATCGCCGGCAAGTGCTCGGCCAGTTTTTGGCGGACCATGCCGAGGGTGAAGGGGGTGCCGAACACCGGGACATTGATTTCCCGGAGCAGATAGGGCAGTGCGCCGATATGGTCTTCGTGGCCGTGGGTGAGCACGATCCCGGCGACCTTCGAGCGGTTCTGACGCAGATAGGCCAGATCCGGAATGACGTAGTCCACACCCAACATGTGGTCTTCGGGAAACATCAGGCCGGCGTCGACCACAAACAGGGTGTCGTGGTATTCGAACACCATCATGTTCAGACCGATCTCGCCGAGGCCGCCGAGAGGGATGATTTTCAGCATTTGGGGTTGATCTCCAGCCGGTTACCGGGGCCGCCGGCTGAAATTTAAGGATATCGGAAACGTCGCAAGATCTTCTTTGACCGAACACTCAAATCCGGATCTCGAGCTTTTCCAGGATGGCATCCACCATGCCGATCAGCCAATCGCGCTGCGCTTTGGTGGCGTAGCCGACGCAGTCGCAACGCAGCCGGTTCTCGGATCGAACCAGCAGTTCGCAGGACAGCCGGTCCGACGTCAATTCGATAGCGGCATAATGAGGGCCGCACGGCCCGTGCCGCTTTTGGGTTTCACTCAAAACCGAGGCGTCCAGCCGGAGCCAGTAAATGCCCTCCAGGGCCGAGGCCTTCAGGTGCCCGTCCAGATAGGCCCGAACCCGTTCGTGATCCTCCGGGCGCAGCTGATCAATGACGTATTGTTTCATATCGAAAAAAAAACCCGGCCGCCAAAGGCCGGGTATCGATCGGGCCCGGTTCGCCGTCCGGGCAAACCGGGCATCATCGTCATGCAACCGATTAAGATTCTTCCACGGTGATGGCGCCGGGCTCGCACACCTCGACGCAGCTTTCGCAACCCAGGCATTCTTCGGCATTGACCGGCGAGGATTTGCCGTCAACGATCTCAAAGACTTCCACCGGGCATACATCGACGCATTCTTCGCAACCTTCGCATTTTTCTTCATCAACGGTTGGTGTAAAAGCCATTCCTAAGTCTCCTTTTTGGTATAAAGAAA
>JBJKPT010000158.1:0-3496 GCA_046706045.1 Desulfobacterales bacterium | reverse complement strand
CCCCGGACGGGCGGACCACTTGAACCGCAGGATTGAGGCGCCCTGTTGAAGCGTTAAATTCAAAAACGCCCGACGCGGAACCCGCGCGTCGAAGCGCCCGTTTCAAATGGGCGCGCGACAACGTTGCAAAAGGAGACCGACCATGGCCCAGATGAGCGCCGAAAGGCTTTTCGATCTGATCGAAAAAAACGACGGCATGGACGCCCTGACATGGAACGGCGCCTGCCACGACTGCGGCTGCGATGTCACGGTGACCGCCACGCCGGAAGCCGACGGAATCCATGTCCACGGCGGCGGGGTGTACGAACCGAACCCCAATGCGTTCCTGCTCAAGTGCGACGCCTGTTTCGCGCGGGATCCGGTGCTTCGCAATTTCCAGCCGTGCGAGGTCTATTCGCGGGTGGTGGGCTACCTCAGGCCCGTGGCCCAGTGGAACGACGCCAAGGCCCAGGAGTTCCGGGATCGAAAGACTTTCCAAATGCCATTGGGCGAGTGAACCCGCTCAGCAAGTTTCCGGAGGGCCCGTTTCCTTCAGCGCCCCCCCTTCCGCGGAGCGGCGGCGGATCCGGGAAAACAGAAACGGCGTGGTTTTCCGTCAGACGGCCAACGCTTCCGAGAATCGGATTTCCGGCCCCCCGCGTCTCAACCCATTGCGAGTCGATCAAGCCGGGATGCTTTCGATGCTGATGATCTTGGTGATCCGGCGTCGGTCGAGCTTCCGGCCGTTTTCGATGGACTGCCCATAGACCACGGCGATCGCCTCGGCCCGCTGTTTGACCGTCAACGACAGGCCCTTCTTGTTTGCGATGTCTTCGACATCCTGGATCACCGTGGCCAGCATCTCGTGATTGAGCACCTCCTCGCCTGGGGGCTTTCCCTTCTCGATACCGGTGATCAACCAATGAATCGAGCAATGCAGGGCCTTTGCCAGATCAAACAACACGGTCAACTTCGGCAATTCCCCCTTTTCATACAATGTCAGGGTGTTGCGGTGGATGCCGCTGCGTTTGGCCAATTCGATGATGGTAAGACCCATTTCCTTGCGTCTCGCGCGGATACGGGTCTTCATCGAATTCAAGACACGTTTTCCATGATTGACTACCATCGGATAATCCCCTCCTTGCCTGGATGCGCCGCCCGCCGGTGGTGAGCCATTGGCCGGTGGCATGAGATACCTCAGCCCTTCCCCCCATCCGCTATTTTCCCCCTGAATAGGTGCGTTTGTTCCCATGCGTGGGAGCGCAATCGTTTGCGCGTTCCATGCGGGCAGGCGACTTGAATCGCAGGAAGGGCTTGCTGTTTCAAGGATTCAACCCGATTCGCCCGGCGCAAAAACCGCGTAACCGAAACATTCCTGGATAAGGCACGCCTTTGATCCACCTGCCCAGAATGGTAGGCACCGCAGATCAAGTTTGCAATGGGTGCTGCAATCTCTGCTCCGGGGATATTCCGGAAAAACGGTCTTTGTCGTTTGACATGGCTGCGTGCACCGATATCGCGGCACGCACCGGAACCCCTGCGATACCCGGCGCCTCACGCCGTCATGGTAACGAAAATCGTGAAAATCCAGCCCATTGTCCGGTGCGCAAATTGTTTCGGTGCGGTCGACAATCCGCCATCGATGCCCTGGGAAATGGTCGCTCTCGCGGCATTCACTCCTCGCCGTCGATTCGTCGTCGCATCCGCTTGGCCCGGCCTCGTCGTTGTTTGGCGTGAAGCCGGCGTTCTTTGGCCGCCGCGGGCATCCGCGTGGGCTTCCGGGATTTCGGCGTCACCGAGGCCTTTTCGATGAGCCGCCGGAGCCGTTCGACGGCGTCGGCCCGGTTGCGTTCCTGATATCGAAACCGCTTGGCCTCGATCACGAGAATACCGCGTCGATTGATGCGCTTTGCCGCCTGCCGCATGAGCCGCTCCCGGACCGGATCGGCAAGCGACGGGGTGCCGGCCACATCAAAACGCAGCTGCACGGCCGAAGCCACGCGGTTGACATTTTGCCCGCCGGGCCCCGATGCCCGAACGAACGCGAAGACCAGTTCGCCCTCGTCGATGGCAATGGTATCGGTGATCGGAATTTTCATCCGGTGCGGTCTTTCCCCTGCCGGGTCCAGCAAAAAAGGGCCACGGCGGCGGCGACGGCGGCGTTCAAGGATTCCACCGCCGCTGCGATCGGAATGGACACGGCCTTTTTCCGCCAGTGCTCCGGCAGCCCCGGGCCCTCCAGGCCCGGCAACAGACCGAAGGTGGACGGGAATCCGAGCGCATCGATCGGCGTCCCTTCGGTCGAGAGGGCCACGATCGGTAGATCGGCGGGCAGATCGGCCATGGCCGGTCCCTGGCACAACCTCGCCGAAAACACCGCTCCGGATGAGGCCCGGATCGCCTTGGGATGAAACGGATGGGCACTTTCGGCCAACAGGATCACTTCCCCCACCCCGAACGCCACCGCCGAGCGGATGACCGCCCCGACATTTTCCGGATCCTGAAAAGGGACAAGCAAGGTGCATCCCGGCGAAAATCCATCCCCGGGCGACCAGGGTTCGATTGCCGGCACACCGGCCAGGACCAGGGGGTGTCCCGTGCCGAACCCGTCCAGCTCCCGGAACAATGGTTCGGAAAGACGGTACCAGGCCATTGCCGCCGGGGCATGGGCCGGCGGCGGCACCCGGTCCCCGGCCGACACCCACGCCAGTGCGTGTTCGGGGTGACGCGCCAGCAGATCGAAAACAATCCGCTCGCCGCTGACCAGGGTCAGACCCTGTTTTCGGATTCCCCGAACGGCGAGGAGTTTTTTCAGGTCCTTGAACCGGCTGTTGGCGCTGCTTTCGATATCCACCACGATGTGCTTTTTTCCTGCGGCTGCTCGCCGGGCGAACCCGGGCACATCCAGGCGCTCGAACACGACGAGCCGCCGCCGGTTTCCGGTGCCCGGGATATTGTAGGCCGTGTCCTCGATTCGCCGGTAACGGCCATCGAAACGTTTTTCGGCCACGGCGATCTCCTCGTCGCAGCCCGGTCCTTTCATGAAGATCACCCGGCCGTTTTGCTCAAGGCAGCCGTCGATGCGGCCCAGGGTCTCGGAAATCGGTTCCACGGCCCGGGTGATCACGCCGGCCGTGGGCTCATGGTAGGCTTCACCGATGCCGTGGCCCACGACGGAAAGGCCCGGCAACCCCAGGGCGAACGTCACGGTTTCCAAAAACCGGTTGCGCACCGCCCGGGTTTCGGCCAGGCGAATCTCCATGGCCGGCTGCCAGATCTTCAACAGCACCCCGGGCATGCCCGGGCCCGTGCCCAAATCCAGGAGCGGCGACGGCAGGCGGGTCAGGGTGGCCGGCAGGATCGAATCCACGTAGAGTTTGAGCACCATGTTGTTGAAATTGTGGATCCGGGTGAGGTTTAAGGCCGCGTTGTGCTCCCGCAGGAGGCAATGATAGCGCCAGAGGCGATGCAGCTGATCGCTCGAAAGCGGGAGTCCGCACCGGGCAAAAAGTTCGCC
>JBJKPT010000157.1:0-8952 GCA_046706045.1 Desulfobacterales bacterium | reverse complement strand
GAAGCCGCCCTGTCGGTGAAGGACGTGCTCGGCGGTCACATCACCGCCGTTACCATGGGCCCGCCCATGGCCGTGTCCGTGCTGCGCGATTGCCTGTTTCGCGGCGCCGACGACGCGGTGCTGGTCTCCGACCGCTGTTTTGCCGGCGCCGACACCCTGGCCACGTCCTACGCCCTGGCCTGCGCGATTCGCAAGATCGGCCGATTCGACTTGATCTTTTGCGGCCGTCAGGCCATCGACGGGGACACGGCCCAGGTCGGTCCCCAGATCGCCGAAAAGCTCGGGATCAACCAGTTGACCGGGGTCACCCGGATCGTTGACGTGACCGGGGCCCACGTCACGGCCCGCCGATCCGTGGAAGACGGACACGAAACCGTGCGCTCCAAATTTCCGGTCCTGATCACGGTAACGGCCGACGCGAACGATCCCCGGCCCCCGAGTGCCCGGCGGGTCATGGCGCTGAAGCGGATCGACCGCAAACCGTGTTCCGGCGATTATGCCGACGCCTACATGGCCCCGGATGCCTGCACGATCGTCGACCACATCCGGGAATGGAACGCCGACGCCATCGACGCCGAACCTGCGCTGTGCGGGATGTCCGGATCGCTGACCAAGGTGAAATCCATCGAGAACGTGGTGCTCACGGCCAGCGGCGTCCAGAAGATCCCCAACACGGAGGCAGGCATCACCGGTCTCGTGCAGGAACTGATTCGCGAAAAAATCATCGGATAGGAGAGGACGGGATGATGGTTCAACCCAATGTTCTGGTATTCATCGAGATTGCCGGCGATCGGATTGCCGACGTCAGCCTCGAATTGATCTGCAAGGGGGCCGGTCTGGCCGGGGACCTGGGCGGGGCCGTGGAAGCCGTGGCCCCGGGCAGCGGCATCCAGGCAGCGCTGGCCGTGCTCGGCCGCTACGGATGCCGGCTGGTCTACGCCATCGACGATCCGCGCCTGGCGCGCTTCACCTCCGTGCCCTACGCGAAAAGCGTTCAGCGGGTCATCGAAAAAACCCGGCCCCAGATCGTGCTCTTTGGGGCCACCACCACGGGCCGTGACATTGCCCCGCGCATCGCCTCGGCCCTTCGCTGCGGCCTGACCGCCGACTGCACCGATCTTCAAATCGGCCCGTACAAGCTCAAGGGAAAAACCTACGACAAAACCCTGCTCCAGATCCGGCCGGCCTTCGGCGGCAACATCGTGGCCACCATCGTAAGCCCCGAAAGTGCCCCGAGCATGGCCACGGTGCGCCCGGGGGTCGTGCGCATGCACCCACCGGAAGTGTCCGGCGCCGTGGAAATCGTGGAAGAACCGTGTCCCGTAGAGGACGCCGATCTCATGAGCGAGGTCATCGAGGTCGTCCGGGAAGAAAAAACAGCCCATCTGTCGGGTGCGCGGGTCATCGTCGCCGCCGGCATGGGGGCCGCATCGGCTGCGGGGATCGGGCTCGTCCGGGATCTTGCGCGGGTGCTGGGCGGAGAGGTCGGGGCCTCCCGGCCCGTGGTCGACGCGGGCCTTCTGCCCAAGGCCCATCAGGTCGGCCAGACCGGCACCACGGTGCGGCCGAACCTCTACATCGCCTGCGGCATTTCCGGCCAGATCCAGCACCGGGCCGGCATGGTCGAATCCAAACGGATCATCGCCATCAACCGCGATCCCCATGCTCCGATCTTTGACATCGCCCATTACGGCATTGTCGGCGACGTAACCGATGTGCTGCCCAAAATGATCAACGCCTACAAAGCCAAATGACAGGGAGGCGACCCGTGCCGAAGTTTTATCGCGACAACACCGATATCCAGTTCCGGCTGAATCACCTGGATTTTTCCCGGGTCGTGGAACTCTGGGAAGACGGCTACGCCGAAAAAGACACGGATCCCGGTGCGCCGTCCGATCTGGACGATGCATTGGACAATTACCGGCGGGTGCTCGATATCGTGGGCGATATCGCCGGTGGCTACGTGGCACCCAGGGCCCGGGACGTGGACGCCGTGGGCGCCCGGCTGGAAAACGGCGACGTGCGCTATGCCCCGGGAACCGAACAGGCGCTGGAGCGGTTGCGAAAGGCCGAACTCATGGGGTTCACCCTGCCCCGGGCCTACGGCGGTTTGAATCTTCCGAAGACCGTCTACACCATGGCCACCGAAATGGTGTCCCGGGCCGATGCGTCCCTGATGAACCTCTTCGGCCTCCAGGAAATCGCCGACACCATCAGCAAATTCGGTTCCGAGGACCAGAAAGCGCGATTTCTGCCGCGGTTTGCCGCCGGCGCGGTCTCCGGGGCCATGGCCCTGACCGAACCCGATGCGGGCTCGGACCTGCAGGCGGTGGCCCTTCGAGCCGTTGAAACGCCCGACGGCCGGTGGGTGTTAAACGGGGTGAAGCGCTTTATCACCAACGGCTGTGCCGGGGTGAGCCTCGTCATGGCCCGCTCCGAGGAAGGGACCTCCGGCGGACGGGGCATATCCTTGTTCATCTATGAACGGGACGAAAGAATGACGATTCGCCGCATCGAACACAAACTCGGCATTCACGGCTCGCCGACCTGCGAGCTGCAGTTCAACGATGCGCCGGCCGAACTCCTCGGACGGCGCAAATTCGGCCTGGTCAAATACACCCTGTCCCTGATGAACGGGGCACGGGTGGCCGTGGCGGCCCAGGCCGTGGGCATCGCCGAAGCGGCCTGCCGCGAGGCGACCCGCTACGCCGGAGACCGGGTCCAGTTCAAGAAACCGATCCGTCACTTTGCGGCGATTTACGAGATGCTCACCGTCATGCAGGTGGCCATCGAGGCCTCGCGAAGCCTCCTGTACGAGACCGCCCGGGTGGTGGACATCAAGGAGGGCCTGGAAATGCGCATCGGCCGCCACCCGGAGGCGGCGGCCGATCTCGCGGAGGACGAGAAGCGCTATGGCCGGTTTGCCGCACTTCTCACCCCCATGGTCAAGGCCCATGCCTCGGAAATGGCCAACCGGGTCTGCTACGATGCCCTCCAGATCCACGGCGGCGTCGGCTTCACCTGCGATTTCGATATCGAGCGCCTCTATCGGGACGCGCGCATCACCAACATCTACGAAGGCACCACCCAGCTTCAGGTGGTGGCGGCCATCGGCGGGGTGATCGGCGGGGTGGTGACCGAATACCTGAACCTCGTCGAAAGCGATATCGATTTCGCGCCGGTAGCGACGCTTTACAAAGACGCCGGGCGTCTCAAAACCATGCTGGAGTCGTCGGTGGCCACGGTCAAGGACCGGTCCGACTCGGAATTCCAGGAATTTCATGCCGGCCGCCTGGTTCAAATGGCGACGGACGCCGTCATCGCCGTGCTCCTTTGCCGGGATGCCCTGAACTCGGAGCGCAAGCGGGCCGTCGCCCGGGTCTACATCTCCCGGGCTCTTCATCGGCAGGCCGCGGCCCAACTCTACATTCAGTCCGGGGATCGGAGCGTGATCGACGGCCACGAAGCGATCATCAATGCCGGGGATGCATCGATTTGCACCCTTCCCGGCAACGGCGAATAAGGGCGGGAAGAGGAACGCGGGGCGGGATGGACGCCGTGGGCAATGCGCGGCGGATTGGGTTTTAGAAAACGTGCAACATTCCGCAATAATAGTGGTTCATTTATTATCTTGGTCTATCAATAGAACAACTGGACCCATCCTGCGCGCCCCGGCCGTCGCCGATCACGGCGGCCCGTTCAGCCGGGATTGGAATTCCGCCAGGAGCCGATCCAAAAAAAGGCGCCGGCTGGAGAGGCAATCCGCGGTGACGGCGGTTTCCGGAAGCCGGTCTTCATGGAAGCGCTCGGTTTCCAGACCGGCTTCACCGGCCGGGCAACGTTCCACCACTGAGCGGATCGCGTAACAAAAACCGTCCCGTCCGTTTGGGGCGACATCGACCGCACAATCCGCCGATGCCTTCGCGGTGTCGGCGGATTTTTGCACCATGCCCCGCAGATCAAAGGAAAAGCCGTTTTTTTTGAGCCACGGGGACAGGTCCGAGAGAATCCGACGGGCTTCGGGAACCGTGAACCGGAGTGCCGACACCAGGTGTCCGCCCAAAAACACACGAAAGGCGTCGTTGGTATAAAAATGGCGGGCATAGCCGGATTGGAGTCCGGCAATCGGGTCCGGTGGAAGAAACTCCCGCGCCCACCGTTTCCACTTTGCCGGGTTGATGCCAAACCGTCCGGCCAAAACCGGGTTGGTGTAATACTTTAACATCAGTCCTCCAAACAGTGCAGTTGTTACATCAATATAACAAGTAAGAATTTCACGAACCGTTCTTGAAAATCAAGCGTTTTCTGGATATGCTGCAAGTATTCCATCGATCCCCAAGGATCGACGATCGATCCGGAGGTTTACACCATGCCCCCATCGGCTTTGAATCCTGAGCCGCAAGAGATCCCCGTGGCCATTATCGGAATGGCCGGGCTCTTTGCAAAAGCGGGATCCCTGAAAGAATATGCCCGGCTGCTGTTTCGTGGCGAGGACGGCATCGACGAGGTGCCCCCTTCCCATTGGTCCGCCGGGGATTACTACGATCCGGATCCCCTTCGGCCGGACCATGTCTATTGCACCCGGGGTGGATTCCTGTCGCCCGTGACCTTCGACCCCATGGAATTCGGTATCCCGCCGAGCGCCCTGGACGCCACGGACACCTCCCAGCTCCTCGGGTTGATGAGTGCCAAAGCGGCCCTTGACGATGCGGGCTACACGACGGATCGCAATTTTGATCGAAGCCGGGTGGGTGTCATCCTGGGGGTGACCGGCACGCAGGAGCTGGTCATTCCTTTGGGGGCCCGCCTGGGGCATCCCATCTGGCGTTCGGCCATGCAGGCCGCCGGCATCGATGATGAGAAAACCGAGGCGGCCGTCGCGGGGATCGCCGATGCCTACCTGCCCTGGAAGGAGAGCTCCTTTCCCGGTCTCCTGGGCAATGTCGTGGCCGGCCGAATCTGCAACCGCCTGGATCTCGGTGGCACCAATTGCGTGGTGGATGCCGCCTGCGCCAGTTCCATGGGCGCCATCAACCTTGCCCTCCTGGAACTGGTCACCGGCCGAAGCGACATGGTGCTCACCGGCGGGGTCGATGTCCTAAACGACATCTTCATGCACATGTGCTTTTCAAAAACCCGGATTCTTTCGCCCACCGGCGATGCGCGTCCGTTCTCCGCGGATGCCGACGGCACGGTCCTGGGCGAAGGGGTCGGGATGTTCGTCTTCAAACGCGTGGCCGACGCCGTTCGTGACGGGGACCGGATCTATGCCGTGATCCGCGGCATGGGCACGGCGAGCGACGCCCGGTCCCAGAGCATCTACGCCCCCCGCATCGAGGGACAGGCCCTGGCCCTTCGCCGGGCGTACCGGGCCGCCGGCATATCGCCTTCCACCGTGCGGCTCCTTGAAGCCCACGGCACGGGGACCCGGGTGGGGGACGCCGTGGAATTTCAGGCGCTGAACGAGGTGTTTACCGAGGCCGGGGCCGGTCGGGGCCAATGCGCCATCGGCTCGGTCAAATCGATGATCGGCCATACCAAGGCCGCCGCCGGTGCCGCCGGCCTGATGAAAGCCGTCCTGGCCCTCCACCACAAGGTGCTGCCCCCGAGCCTGAAAGCCGAACGGCCGGATCCCAAGCTGGGCATGGGCACAAGCCCCTTCTATCTCAGTGCCCAAAGCCGTCCGTGGTTCGCCGACGCCCACCCGCGGCGGGCCGGGGTGAGTGCTTTCGGTTTCGGCGGCAGCAACTATCACATGGTGCTGGAGGAGTACGCCCCGGGAAAAAGCGACACGGCCTGGGACGCCACCGTGGAAATCGCGGCCTTTTCCGCCGCCGATCCGCGCGCGCTCCAGGAGGGATTGCGCGCATTCCACCAAATCACGGCCGGGGCCAAAAAAATCGCGGATCTCTCCGGTCCGGCCGCCGACACCCGCAAGGGGTTTGATCCCGCCATGGCCTGCCGGCTGCTTCTGCTTTTGGAAGGCGATGACGCGGCGGCCGGGACCGTCGGCGCCGCCATGGAAAAACTGGCCGCGGAGCCAACCCTGTCCCATTGGGAGACCCAGACGGCGTGGTACGTCCACGGGCCGGCCGAGGGCGGGGCCATCGCGTTCTTATTTCCCGGTCAGGGGAGTCAGTACCTGAACATGGGCCGGGACCTGGTCTGCCGTTTTCCCGAGGCCATGGCGGCCGTGGAGCGCTTCCGCGCGGACGCACCGGACGGCGCCGACATCGGCGCCCGGATCTATCCGCCACCGGCACTGGGCGCGGGCGGGCACCGGGAACAGGAAGAAGCCCTTGTCCGCACGGATGTGGCCCAGCCGGCCATTGGTGCCGTATCCCTCGCCATGCTTCGGGTCCTGGCGCGTTTTGATCTCACCCCGGATCTCGTGGCCGGTCACAGCTTCGGAGAACTGACGGCGCTCGCCGCCGCAGGGGTTTTCTCGGAAGACGCTTTTGCCCGCCTGGCCTATGCCAGGGGCCGGTGCATGGCCGAGGCCGGCCGGAATGCGCCGGACCGGGATGCCGGGACCATGCTCGCCGTGCGAGGCGACCGGGAAACCGTTTTCCGGGTGGTTGCCGGGCTCGGACCGGAACTGGTGGTGGCCAACCTCAACAGCCCGAACCAACTGGTGCTCTCCGGCGCCACGCCGGCCGTTGCCGAGGCCCGGGAGCGGCTTCGGGAATCGGGATGCCGCACGGTACCCCTGCCGGTGGCCGCCGCTTTTCACAGCCATCGGATCGCCCATGCCCGCACGCCTTTCGCCGACGCCATCGGTACCGAATCCCCGGCAGCGCCCCAACGGCCCGTTTTTGCCAATAAGACGGCGGCCCCCTACCCGGACCGGCCCGATGCCGTTGCCGCCCTCCTGGCCGATCAGATCGTTAGCCCCGTCCGTTTCGAGGAGGCCGTCCGCGCCATGCACGCGGCCGGTGCCCGCACCTTTGTCGAAATCGGTCCGAAACCGGTGCTCAGCAACCTCACCCGGGAGATCCTGCGCGGTCAACCGGCACAAATCGTTGCCATGGACGCCTCCTCCGGCAAACGCTTCGGCATCGCCGATCTGGCCGCCCTGCTCTGCCAGCTGGCCGCCGCCGGACACCGGCTGAACCTCGCGCGCTGGGAAGAAAGACGCCCCGAACCGCGCAAACCGGCCATGGCGATTCCGATCACCGGTGCCAACCCGCGACCGGTGGTGCCGTCCCCCGTTTCCGGGGCCCGGTCATCCCGCTCCATGGCCCCCCCCGGCCCGATGCGCGCCGATCGGCCGGACAAGCCGGCAGCCACTGCGCCCCGGGCGCTGTCCCCCGCCGAAGGCCCCCGTTTCATTGAACCGAATACCCAATCAAGGGAACCGGATATGGACGTTCAAACCCTTGCGGCCGCCTTGAAGGCCGTGGAAGAAGGCTTGAAATCCCTTCAGGCCATCCATGCCAACACGGCCCAGGCCCATCAGAAATTTCTCGACACCCAGGCCGAGGCCAATGCGTCGGTGGAGCGGATGATCGCCGGGGTGGCCCGGCTGACCGGCGTCGAGGCCCTTCAAGGGACGCCGGCGGCCGATGACCGCGGGCATCGATCGCCCCTTGCCGCCGTGGGCCCCATGCCCGATGCCGAACCTCCGAAGTCCGTCGAACGGGCGGTTCCCGAATCGTCGTCCGTTGAACCGGCACCCGCGGCAAAGCCGTCCCCACCCTCCCTCCGAACGGTTTTCGCCGGACCGGTCGCCGAGGACCCGCGCTCCGGCATCGTCAAAACATTGAAGGCCGTGGTTGGTGAGCTGACCGGCTACCCCGAGGAGACCCTGGATCTTTCCATGGACATCGAGGCGGACCTCGGCATCGACAGCATCAAGCGCGTGGAGATCTTCTCCACCCTCGAGGAGCGCATGCCCGGGCTGCCGGCCGTCGGCCCCGAACACCTGGGCGAGATGAAGACCCTGGCGCAAATCGCCGATTTCCTGGCTCAAGGGATCCCGGTCGAAGCCGGGGTCGTTTCAGAACCCGGCCAGCCGTCGATCCTCGACACCCTGATGGCCGTTGTCGGGGAACTGACCGGCTATCCCCAGGAATCCCTGGATCCGGGCATGGACATCGAGGCCGACCTTGGGATCGACAGCATCAAGCGCGTGGAGATCTTCTCCACCCTGGAGGAGCGCATGCCGGGGTTGCCGGCCATCGGCCCCGAACACCTGGGCGAGCTGAAGACCCTGGCGCAAATCGCCGAATTTTTTTCCAGCGGCGCCGCGGCACCGGCAGCGAACGCGGAGGCATCGGCCTCCGGCGGTGCCCTTCGGGGTGGCGAAATCCAGAATGTCCTGGTTGCCATTGTCAGCGAATTGACCGGGTATCCCCCCGGAAGCCTCGATCCGGGCATGGACATCGAGGCGGACCTCGGAATCGACAGCATCAAGCGCGTGGAGATCCTTTCCACCTTGGAGGAACGCATGCCGGGGCTGCCGGCCATCGGCCCCGAACAACTGGGCGAGCTGAAGACCCTGGCCCAGCTCGCCGGATTCCTAGCCGGCGACGCATCCCAAGGGGCAATGAATGCAAACAAAACAAAAAATATAATGATTTCAGATAAATCTGGACAAATACCGAATTCATTACATCAAGATCAGTCCTCTTCCACCGACCCGGGAGGTGCCCGACCGTCGGTCCGCCGGGTTTTCGCCCGGTCCGTGGAGGCCGCGACCGCCGCCAGCCTTGAATTCAGACCCGGCGCATCGGTGTGGATTTACGGCGACGATACGCCGCTCATGACCGCGCTGATCCCGGCCTTCGAGGCCAGGGGGCTGCCGGCCCGCGAGCTCGATCCGGCCTCTTTGCCGGAGCCGGCCGAAGTGGCCGGTCTCATCCTCTGCGCCGCGGCCGACGGCACCCTGGCAACCGGAAAGCCGGACCAGCGGGTCAAGGCCCTTTGGAATGCGCTTGCCGTGGCCAGGCT
>JBJKPT010000156.1:0-4202 GCA_046706045.1 Desulfobacterales bacterium | reverse complement strand
CGGCCGTCGCCCAACGGGCCCCGGCCCCCTTCCTTGCGCTCAACCCGGAACACGCCCCGGCGGCCGACGGGGAAACGGTCCTGCTCGTTTCAAAGGAGACGACCCTGGCGCTGCCGGTCAGGTTCGTGCCCGGGCTTTCCCCGGAAGTGGCCGGGTTGCCCGTGGGCCTGCCCGGAATTCCGACCATGGCGCTGCCGGCGGTGGTCAAAATAAGGAAGGCGAGCGCATGAACCCTGTCCTGAAACACCTGGCGGTCATCGCCGGGGTCCTGATCGCGGTGCTTGCCGTGAGCGCCGGCCTGATCTGGCTCGAGCGCCGGCTCCTGGCGCTGTGGCAGGACCGCTACGGCCCCAACCGGGTCGGCCCCTTCGGGCTCATGCAGGTGGTGGCCGACATGATCAAGATCTTCTTCAAGGAGGACTGGATTCCTCCCTTTGCCGACCGGCCGGTCTTTGTCCTGGCGCCGGCGACGCTGGTGGTCGCGGTCCTGATGGGCTTTGCCGTGATCCCCTTCGCACCGGGAATCGCCGTGGTGAACCTGAATGTCGGCCTGCTCTTTTTCCTGGGAATGTCGTCTCTGGGGGTCTACAGCATCACCCTGGGCGGCTGGTCTTCCAACAACAAATACGCGCTGCTCGGCGCCATCCGCGCCGCGGCCCAGATGCTGAGTTACGAAGTGTTCATGGGGCTCGCCCTCATGGGGGTGGTCCTTTTGGCCGGCTCCTTCAACCTGCGGGAAATCGTCCTGGCCCAGAAGCGGGTCTGGTTCTGCATCCCCCAGCTGCCCGGCCTGGTGATCTTTTTGATCGCCGGCTTTGCCGAAACCCACCGCCTGCCCTTCGATCTGCCCGAGGCCGAAAGCGAGCTGGTGGCGGGGTTTCACTCGGAATATTCCGGGATGAAGTTCGGGCTCTTTTTCGTCGGCGAATACCTCGGCATCACCCTGATTTCGGCCATGATCGTGGTCTGTTTCTTCGGCGGTTGGCTGGGGCCGGTCCTTCCGCCGCTGGTCTGGTTTGCGGTGAAAACCCTGGCGTTCATCGTCGGCTTCATTCTGGTGCGGGCGTCCCTTCCCCGGCCCCGCTACGACCAGCTGATGGCCGTCGCCTGGAAAATCCTGCTGCCCCTTGCCCTGGTGAACCTGTTGAGCACCGGGGCCATCGTGCTGGCATTTGGTTAGTGTCCATCCCGGAATGGCTCTTTTACGCGATTTCGGCGTTGGCCGATCGATTGGAATCCTCGAAATAGCCGGGCTATTCCTCCGGTTCCAATCGTCCGCCCGCCTTGACCTCACGCAAAATGGCCGATCCTGGGATGAACGCCGATTAGTGTTCATCCCATAAGGAAATTTCATGTTCAGCATTCTGCAAACCATCGGGAGCGTCCTGCGGCATACGGTTCGCCGCCGGGAAACCGTTCAGTACCCCGACGCGATGCCGTACCTGCCGCCGCGGTTCCGGGGCCGGATCATCCTCTCCCGGGATCCGGACGGCGGCGAGCGTTGCGTGGCCTGCTACCTTTGCGCCGCGGCCTGCCCGCCGGATTGCATCGCGCTCCAGGCCGCGGAAACCGAAGATGGGCGGCGGTACGCGGCGTTTTTCCGGATCAATTTCTCCCGTTGCATCCTC
Organism: Desulfobacterales bacterium; assembly: GCA_046706045.1. Lineage (GTDB taxonomy): Bacteria > Desulfobacterota > Desulfobacteria > Desulfobacterales > JBDRRP01 > JBJKPT01. The sequence goes on along the minus strand of JBJKPT010000156.1, from coordinate 2,574 downwards.
TGCGGATTCTGCGAGGAGGCGTGCCCGACCCTGGCGATTCAGCTCACGCCGGATTTCGAGATGTGCGAATACCGTCGCCAGGACCTGGTTTATGAAAAAGTGGACCTCTTGATCAGCGGACCGGGCAAGTACCCGGACTACAACTTTTACCGGATGGCCGGTGTTGCCATCGCGGGCAAAGGCAAGGGAGAGGCCGAAAACGAGGATTCCCCCGTGGATGTCAAAAGCCTCTTGCCGTAAACGAATGGAGCCGTTCATGAACACCGTCTTTTACATCGCCGCCGCCGTCGCGCTCATCGCGACGGCACTGGTGATCACCCGCAGAAACGCCGTTCACGCGCTCCTCTACCTGATCGTTTCGCTTCTCGCCGTGGCGCTGATTTTCTTTCTATTGGGCGCCCCCTTTGCCGCCGCCATGGAAGTGATCGTCTACGCGGGTGCGATCATGGTCCTTTTCGTCTTCGTGGTCATGATGTTAAACCTCGGCCCCCAGTCCATCGAGAGCGAACGCCGATGGTTGCGACCGTCCGTGTGGATCGGCCCGGTGCTGCTCGCGGCGATCCTCGCGGCGGAATTGATCTTTATCCTCGCGACCGGCGCGGGATCGCCCGCCATCGCCCGGGAAGTGGGCCCCCGGGTCGTGGGCATGTCGCTCTTCGGCCCCTATGTCCTGGGGACGGAGCTGGCCTCCATCATGCTGATGGCGGGTCTCGTGGGTGCCTACCACCTGGCCCGGCACGATGAGGAAACGCCGTCGGAATCCAACGAACCGATATCGAGGGCGGGGTAAATGGCTTCCATCCCAACGGCGAACGCACTGATGCTGGCGGCCGGGCTCTTTTTCCTGGGTCTGGTGGGCGTTCTGGTGCGCCGCAACATCGTCTTCGTCCTGATGAGTCTGGAGATCATGCTCAATGCCGCGGGGCTGGCCTTTGTGGCGGCCGGTGCCCAGTGGGGCCAGCCCGACGGCCAGATCATGTTTCTCTTCATCCTGACCATGGCCGCCGCGGAGGTGTCGGTCGGCCTGGCCCTGGTGTTTCAACTCTTCCATCGGTTCAAAACCCTGGATGCCGACCGGGCCGGCACCATGCGAGGTTGAAAGATGGCGCTGCTTTTCCTGGTTCCGGCCCTGCCCCTGGCCGGATTTCTGGTGCTGACACTGGCCGGCCGAAGGCTTTCGCGCACGGGCGTCGGTGCCGTGGGGGTCGGCAGCGTGGGACTTTCGGCCGCCGCCACCCTGACCGTTGCCGCGGATTTCATCGGCCGGCTGCCGGCCCGGCCGGCCGTGACCCGGACCCTGTGGACATGGCTCGATGCCGGGGGGCTTCACCTCACCATCGGATGTTACCTGGATGCCCTCACGCTCGTCATGATGCTGGTGATCACCGGCGTGGGTTTTTTCATCCATCTCTACGCCGTGGGCTACATGGCCGAGGACGGGGACATCCGGCGCTTCTTCGCCTACATGAACCTTTTCGTGGCCGCCATGCTGATCCTGGTCATGGCCGACAACCTGGTGCTCCTCTACCTGGGATGGGAAGGGGTGGGCCTTTGCAGCTACCTGCTGATCGGGTTCTGGTATGCGGACCCGGCGAACGGGGCCGCGGCGAGAAAGGCCTTCGTGGTCACCCGGGTGGGCGACACGGCCATGGCCGTCGGCCTGTTTCTGCTCTACAGCCGGCTCGGCACCCTTCAGATCCAGGCGCTCATGACCCGGGCGGCATCCGCCTGGCCCGTGGGCACGGCCCTTCCCACCGTCGCGGCCCTGCTGCTTTTGGGCGGGGCCGTGGGAAAATCCGCCCAGATCCCCCTGCAGACCTGGCTTCCCGATGCCATGGCCGGCCCCACGCCGGTGAGCGCCTTGATCCATGCCGCCACCATGGTCACCGCCGGGGTCTACCTGATCGCCCGCACCCACGTACTCTTTTCCCTTTCGCCGATTGCCCTTTTCGCGGTGGCGATGGTGGGGGCCGTAACCTTGCTCCTTGCCGGGTTCAGCGGCCTGGTCCAGAAAGACATCAAGCGGGTCCTTGCCTACTCCACCATCAGCCAGATCGGCTACATGTTTCTCGCCCTCGGCGTGGGGGCTTGGGCCGCGGCCATTTTCCACCTCATGATCCACGCCTTTTTCAAGGCCCTGCTCTTTCTCGGCGCCGGTGCGGTGATCCATGCCCTGGGCGGCGAGCAGGACATGTTCAAGATGGGCGGGTTGCGGCGGGAGCTGCCCGTGACCTTCTGGACGTTTCTGATCGGGTCGGCCTCTCTTGCCGCCCTGCCCCTGGTCACCGCCGGCTTCTACAGCAAGGACCTCATCATCTGGCTGGCCTACGCCGCCCCGGGGGGAGGGCTGGGGTTGTGGCTTGCGGCCGTGGCCGGAGCGCTTCTCACCGCCATGTACACGTTTCGCATGGTGTTTTTGACCTTTGAAGGCCCGGTGAAAACCCCGGTGCGCCATCGGCCGGGACTCTCGATGACGATCCCCATGGTGGTTCTCGCCGCCCTGTCCCTTGCCGCCGGATTCCTTGAAACGCCGGCGGCGCTTGGCAATGTGCACCTGTTTTCGCACTTCATGAC
>JBJKPT010000155.1:0-5728 GCA_046706045.1 Desulfobacterales bacterium | reverse complement strand
CCGCCCGGGGGCGGGGCAGCTCGCCCATGCATTGAAGGGTGCGGCGGGAAACATGTCCGCCCGGAAACTCGCCGCCCGTGCGGCCGAACTGGAGGCGATATGCGGAAGCGACGGGAACGGAAACGTGGGACACCTTCTCGATGCCGTCCAGAACGCTGCCGAAGAAGTCCAGGCATCGGTCGTCCGGCTTTGCGCAGCGGTCCGGGAAGGAGCGAAGACCCCGATTCAAGATTCAAACGGCAAGACCCATGACTAATTGGTCCTTTGTCCCTTGTCATTTGTCCCTGGTTAAAAAACAAATGACCAAGGACCAGTGACCAATGACGAATGACCAATACCGTTATCAGCGCCGGAACAGCCGACCGAGTCCTTTCTTTTTTTGCTTCGCGTCGGCGGACGCCAATGCGGACACGAGAATATCGCAGTTGAGACGAATCATGGACATCACGGCGAAGCGGCTGGCCAGAACGATCAGGATCCCGTCCGTGCAGCCGCGAAGAAGCATGCGGGCGTTGTCGTAGATCACTTCCGCCTCACGGGTGTTTTTCATCAGGTCCAGCAGCCCGAGTATCCGATCGGGAGTCAATTGGACGGCGGCGAGGCCGGTGAATTCCTGGAACTGGGTATTTCCGTCCAGGTCGACGAACACGACGCCGTTTACTTCGTCCATTTCAAGAAGGTCTTTGAATATCTCTTTCATCTCGTCTTTCCGGAATAAGGGCCGTCTTCTGCCTCGGTAGAGGGTCTGTCTCAGTCGGAACTCAAGACTTCAAGAACCTGATCGCGGGGGAATCCATCGTCCACGGCGATCGAAATGACTTCATCTCCCGGGAGCAGAATCCTTCCTCCGGACCCGATATTGTTTCTCAGATAACAGGCCTTGAACGCACCGACACCGAAGAGCGCGCCGACCCGCTCGAGCGTGTTCACGTACCGTGTCGCACCGTTATCCACGGCGATGTCCTGCAAACCCTTCAACTCCGCACTGGCTTCGCGGTATTTTTCTCTGGTCCTAGCGATTCCCATCTGCTTTGGAACCTCGGCCGGAATCAGTTCAATGTCGTCGAGGTCCTCGTCCGTTTCCGGCTCTGGATCGATTCCCCCGGCTTCGTCCCGGAGCCGGGCCGCATCGAAGAGAATGGCCTGAAGCCGGCCGTCGATGCGTTTTTCCTTGAGGGGGCATTCATCCTGGATCGACAAGGAGACGTTGTCCCAGCCGAAGATCCGGTAGGCGGCCTCTTTTCCCTGCTGATTGCGAAATCGCGCTTCCATCAGGTCTCCGTCACGGAAAAAAAGCACGCCGACGTCTTTGGACTTCTTGTTGAGCACCCGGATGGTGCAGGTCTTTTGTTCCATTTCGATCAATTGAATGAACATGTCCAGGGGGACGGTCTGCAGGGTACCGCCTTCGGACTGCTTTTTGAGCATCTCCTTGATTTTTTCTGCAAGGTCTTCGATTATGAACGGCTTTTCGATGTACCCGGCCGCCCCGCTTTCCAGAACCCGTTTCTTCGACGTCGGCGTACTGTAGGCCGTCATGATGATGACCGGAATGTCCGGGTAGTTTTCCGATAGATTGGCGAGCAGGGTCAGTCCGTCCATTCCCGGCATCTGGAGATCGGTGACCACCAGGGAGATCAAATGAGACTTGAGTACGTCAAGCGCCTCATCGCCGTCACCGGCCGTCAGCGTGGAGAAAATCGCGTCATAGCTTTCGAACTGTTTTTTAATCGCTTTCAGCCAGATCCGATCGTCATCGACGATGAGAATATTGCGTTGCATGAGTTCGCGCTCCTTTTTCGACATGCGTCCGGGACAAAGCGGATAACCCTTTAAAATGGTACGGTTGGGGCTTTGGCCGATTGGTCATGAAGGATTTTCAACGCTATGTCGGCATGCTCCGAACCCCCTAGATCTCGATCCGCCATTCGGCGATGACGCTTTCGTACCGGTTGGCCCAAGGGGTTCGATTGTTGTGGAAAGGCTCGGTGACCTTAAATTCGGCGGCCAATTCTTCCAGGCACTCGAAGATAGCTCGGAAAACAACATCGATACCGACCGTGCCATGGTATTGCACGGTCCCGTCGACATATTCGAATTCTCCTGTAAACGGATCGAGAAAATCGTACAGTTCGGCCTTCTCCACGAATTTTCGCCTCAACAGGATCGCGAAATCGGCCTTCGGCCGTTTGGATGCCTGGAGGGTCTGGCGAAGAATGTGGATATAGGATTCCACCATCGCCAGATCGGCGACGGCCTGTTTTTCCCCCATCGGCTCGGATTCGGCGATTTCGCCCGAGGCCGGTTCCACCGGGGCCTCCGCCGCAGGGGGGGCGGAGGCCAGCTTAAGGGCGTACACGTTCAAGGTCGCACCGAACTGGTTGCAGGCCTGGATCAACCGCTGGTAGCTGGCCTTTCGTGTGTCCAGGGCGTGGTCGCTCCATGAGTATGCGCCGCCGATGACTTTTCCGACGTTGAAAAAAAGCGATCCGCCGGTGTTTCCGTCGCCTACGTGAATATCGATATACCCGGTCAATTTTTCCGACTGCATTTTTTTGATCAGTCCCGTCAGGTCGGAAAATTCCGTCGACAGGTTTGTATAGAGCGCTTCGGCATTGTTGAGGCTTGCCCAGAAATGCACGGCAGCCGGGTCGATGCCGTAGACGGCGACCGTGAAATTCATTCCCGCCGCCGTCCGGATGATCTCATCGATCGCCTCCTGTCCCACCCGGATGCCGTTGCCGCGGTCCTCGAACACACCGGTGACGGGCATGTGGTCCGCCACAAAAATCGCGCCGACGGCGGTATTGGCGGAAAAATAGATACATCCGGATTCGAGTTCGCCCTGAGCGTGTTCGATGAGGCGGTCGATATTCAGATAATAGCTGTTGAGGTTCTCGATGACGGGTTTGTTTTTCGGGAATACGAGCATGGCATAACTCTTTGGTTACTTGGGTGGATAAAGTGAATATCCGCCGCGGCCGCAATTCATTCGCATGGCCGCGGGAAAGATCGATCCCGGGAGCGCATGGGCGTGTTTACCGCCGTTTGCGCAACCGCATGATGGAAAGCCGCAAGCTGTCCTGCATGCGTGCGATGGCGTTTGCCAGGTTGCCGATTTCGTCATTGGAACGGATGTGGATCTGGGCATCCAGTTCACCGACGCTGATCCGATCGGCGACGTCGGTGAGGTGTTTGATCCGGCCGACCAATCGGTGCCCATAGACGGAAACGATCAGGGAGACCAGCACCAGCGCGACGATCAGGATGATGAGGTTCACTCGCCTTGCTTCAACGGATTTCTGATGGGCCATATCGGCCATCTGTTTGAGTGGACGGGAAACCTCATCGATGTCGGTGGTGGTGCCGATTCCGTACCGCGTTCCGCGAATGGGGGTCATCAGAATGAATTTTTGCCGTACGACGCCGTCGTTGCCCTTCCACAAGTAGGTTCCGCGCCGGGGTATATTTTCTCCGTTTTCCAGCGGTTCGATGATCTGCCCGAACGCATCGTAGTCTTTGCCGAGAAGTCTCTGCGCTTCACCGGCCATGTCTTTGCCGTGCAATCTCGAGTCGGGGTGCAACCAGTAAATCAGGGGACCCGTGGAATAAAGAAAGGTGTAACCGGTTCGGCCGACCCGCTGGATGGCCATCCGGCTGAGGATCGGATCGGTTTCAAAATTCCGGGGCTTCAATTGCGGGTTATTGACCAGATAGGCCTGAACCTGTTGCGCGACGGCTCGGCCGATATCGGACATGGCGTTTTCCGACAATTGGTTGACGAGGGCGCTGCTTTGCCGGATCAAGGCGTTGACCAGGGATTGGGTCTGGCGTTGGGAGACATATCCGGAGGCGGCCATCATGACCAGGGGGGCGATGAGAAAGAGGACGATGATCTTGGCACGAAGGCCGAAACCACGCAATTTCAAGGCGCCGGCCCGGGAGGCCCCTTTTCGTGCACGGCGTTCTTTCGTTCTCGAAACCGACGGTGCCGGCGCCGATGGGATTTCAATATCCATCGCCGGCTCGGGCGGGTTCGGGGCGAGTTGGTCCACATCGATCAATTCCATGTCCGAATCCATCGGGGATTCCGGTTCGACCTTGCGGATGAAGATGATGTGACCGCAGTTTCGACACTTCGTGCGTGCACTGTCCCCTTTGATTTGTCTGAGTCGGTCCGCGGACACGTGGTAGATCTTGCCGCATTCCTCACAGATCACCGATACCGTCATGAACATATCTCCTGTTGCAGGTTCCAACCGACGGATTTCGTCAAACGTCCTGCCACCGGCAAAAGACGGCCTGCGATGCGATGTCGCCGCAGGCGCTACAACCGCTTCAGGTGGCCGATCATCGCCTGCTGAAATTCCGTTCGTTTTTCGTTTCGAGGAATCTGTTCGGCAAGGCGGGACACGAGTTCGGCGGCCCGTTGGACCGGTATTTGATTCGGACCGTTTTCGAATTCGGGCATTTCGTCTTCCAATATCACCTCCGCGATCGGCCCCATGGCTTTGGACAGTTCCAGGCGGAGTTGCCCAAGAAAATCGTTGTCGAGAAAGGAACCGACGGCGGTCACCCGTTCCACGATTTTTAATTCGAAAAGCTTCCGGACCACCGCGCGCAAGGTGGTGTGGTTGAGATTCAACGTCCGGGCAATGCTGGCAAGATCCTTCTTGCCGTCCAGTCGCATGAGCACCTGCAGCATGTTGCTGTCCAGGGAAAATTCGCCGATGTTGATGTTGACGGCGCCCTTGAGGACCCAAAAGGAAATGTCGCCCGGCAAATCGGCCATGGATCATGCCTCTCGGAAATCAACGGATGCGGACAAGATGGCGGAAACACTACGTGCAGGGGTTGCGATGGCATGCCAGCCGGTGTCATTTGCCAAGCAACTGCCTGATTTCATCCCTCAAGACAGCAAATTCGGCCCTGATGGCTTTTTGCATCTCGGCAACGATCACCGTGGTCGAGGTCTCCGGCGAGGTTTCGGTCGGTGCGTCTTCGGTGTTCAACGGCGCAACCCCGCGTGAGTCTTCGCGTGTGGAAGGTTCAGGGTCTTTTGCCGGCTCGCAGGCATCTTGACTGTCCCTTGGCGAATCGATCCGCGCCGATCGGATCCGTTCTTTGAGATTTTTAAACTGACGGACCTCGTTGACCAGGATGCGTTTTTTTTCGACTTCGGCCATGTTCGGGGTGTTGAGCACGCGGTCCAGGCCGGTAAAGACGGAATGCAGGAGTTTGATGGAATCCGGATGGGCCTTGACCTTTTTCATGCTGATGTATTTTCCGATGGAACTCAAAACCTGCAAAAACATGAACAGCAGCTTTTCATCGGCAAACATGGCCTTGAGCCGGTCGATTTCGTTGAGCAGGCGGCCCAGCGTATCGTCGGAGATCTCCCAATCCAGGGACAGGACGATCGCATTGAGTTCGACCAGCGGCGAGGCCGCGGAAACGTCCGATACGGGTGCGGCAGGCGCCTTCCGGCCCGAGCCGGCCGTCAGCACCGGTTCGAGGTTTTCCGGGGTTTTGGGAGGCTTGGACGCACCGGTCGTTTGGGCCGATGCGTTTGCGTTGGACGGCGGTGCCGTGGCCAGCGTTTTGACCGGAGACATGTCGTCACCGTCATCTTTGAAGATGTCATCGAGGCGACTGATGACTTCGTTTGCAAGGTTGCTGGCGTTGTCTTCCGTCAACGGGTCACCCCCCTATGTCAAGGCGTTTTTCA
>JBJKPT010000154.1:0-5645 GCA_046706045.1 Desulfobacterales bacterium | reverse complement strand
GTAGTCGGCGACGTCCGGGGCGAGTTCCACGGCCGTCTCCAGGGCATCCGCGGCGCCCATGGCATCCTTGATCCGGTACCGGAGCAGGCCGAGGTCGTAATGACCCCTGGCCGACCGGGGATGGTCGCTGAGGTTGCCGGTGAGGGCTTCGAAAGCGGAATCGATCCGGCCGGCGCCGATCCATGCGTCAATGTCCGGATAGCCGGGCGTCGGTGGGGTCGGGTGGGATTGCATCCATGCATCCATGACACGCTCCTTGGGTTGCCGGCCGTCGAGGGATTCGATCCCGTGGCCGGCGGGTGAGGGTTCGATGGGGACGGCCGCAAGGCCGGCGTCGTCGTTCAATCGCTCCCGGAAGGCCGCGATCTCCTGCCGGGACAGTGGCAATGGGGCCGGGCGGACCGGCGCCCGTGAACCGTTTCGCAGACGGCACTCCCGCTCAAGGATCGCTTCGGCCTCGGCGCGGTATTGCGCCATGAACGTTTGGGCCCTCTGGCCGGGATGGACCCGGTAGCCGCCCAGCAGGGCGTCGACGCTGACCAGCCGGGCATGCCGGAAGAAACGGGCCCAGAGCTCCAGGTCGCCGGCCAACCGCCATCGGGTGTCGAGCCGGCCGCCGGCCCGGTCCCAGAGAGAGCGCCGCCAGAACGTGCTCTCCTGCTGGATGAAGGGGGTGTCGTACTCTTTTTTCAGGTACTTGCCCTGGGACCAGATGGGCAGATCCCGCATCACCCATTGCTGCCGGCCGCCGGGGTCAAAGCTGTTCGGCCGGCCCGTGATCCATTCGATGTCCGGCCGGCCGCTGAAGACGGCGGCCGCGGTGAAAAGGGCCCCGGGATGGAGCATGTCGTCGGAATTCAGCCAGGCCATGATCCCGCCCGTGGTCTTTTCAAATCCGAACCGGATCGCCGCGTACTGGCCCGCGTCCGGCCGGCTGTGCCAGTAGGTCAGCCGGCCGGCGTAACGCCGGATGATCTGCGCGGAGCCGTCGGTGCTCCCCCCGTCGATCACCGCGTAGTCCAGGTTCGGATACCCCTGGGAAAGCACCGACTCGAGGCACGCTTCCAGGTACTCGCCCTGGTTCAGGGACGGCGTGACGATGGCGATCTTGGGGAGGCGGGCGGCATCGAGGCGCCCCCGCCGGAAAGCCGGCGGCGGGCTCGAAGGAATCCGGGCGGGGTCGGCGGGCCCCCCCGGAGGATACCCCGGCGCCGCGGCGGCGAGAAACGCGCGGGTGCGGACCACGTCCGGGACATCGGCCACGGCCATGGGCCGCACCGAGGCGACCCGGGAGGGGTGCGCCGATACGGCCTCGTCGTAAAGCCTCCGGTATCGGCCGGCGATCGCGTCGTGCCGGTATCCGGCCTCGATCCGGGCCCGGGCGGCCCGGCCCAGGGTTCGGGCCGCTTCGGGTGCGGCCATGAGTTCCCGGATGCCGCGATGCAGCGCCGCCACGTCCTCGAAGGGAGCCACCACGCCGGTCGCGCCGTCCTCGACCAACTCCGGAATGCCGCCGACCCCGAAGGCGACCACGGGCAGCCCGCAGGCCATGGCCTCCAGCACCACCAGGGGGCAGTTGTCGGCGATGGGGGTATAGAGGAACGCGTCCATGGCGCTGTAAACTTCGGCCAGCACGGCCTCGTCCCGCACCGAGGGAATGGGGACGACCCCGGGCCTCGCATCGCCCCCGCCCCCCCCCACGTTAAGAAACCGGATATGGCGCTCATCCCGGAGAAGCCGGTCGAGGACGGCCTCGGTGTAGCTGCCGCCTTTCCAGGGATTTCCCAGGGCCCCGCCGTGTCCGACCGCACCGATGACAAAGCCGTCCGGATCGATGCCGAGCCGCTTGCGGGCCGCGGCCTTGTCATGGGGCCGGAACACCGCCGTATCGACACCGTTGGGAATCACGGTCACCGGATGGTCCCGGAGAATGCTCCGGCCGACCTTTTCCTTCAGCCATTGGGAAGGGGTCACGACCCAGAAACAGGAATGGGCATAAATCCGGCGCTTGTCGGCCAGGAGTTCGGCCGCGCGGTCCACGGCGATGGCCGGCTCCGTGCCCGGGCGCGGGCAGCCGCGGCATCCGTCCTTCCAGCCGTCGCAATCAAAACTGTGGGCGCAATGACCGGTGATGGCCTGCATGTCGTGAAGGGTCCACACCGTCGGCTTCACCCGGGTGAGGACGGGCAGGGAAAAGGGATTGAAATAGCCGCCGTGGAGGTTGTGCAGGTGGAGCAGATCCGCCTGCCGGACCATGGGATGATCGCCCAGGCCGTGGCTTCCCTGGTATTCGTAATAAAGCAGGCCCTCCCGCCGGCAGCGGTCGGCAAGCGCCGGGGCCGGCGCCGGGGCGAATCCGGAAACCATCGGGTGCCGGCTGCGCCGGGTCCCCACCAGGAGTCCGGCGCGGTCCCCCCGCCGGTTCAGGGCGTCGGCCAGGCGCCAGGCCACCTTGGACGCGCCGCCGGCCAGGTCGTGGGTGTTGATGTGGGTCACGTGAAGGGATCGGGTCATGACGCCGTCCTCGAGCCGCAAGGGATGCGCCGGCCGCCGCGGGGATCCGCGAGCGGCCGGTTCGCCGGCTCATTCCAAACGGATGGCTCCCCTCGGGCACGCCAACGTTCGGCCCGGGCGTAGACCGGTTCCGCCCGGTGGCTTAGATAATCCAATACCGCCGCCGACAGTTCCCCGGCGGCGGAGCCCACCTCTCCCTTCCGGAAAAAGGGGACGAAGTATTTTGTCCCGATGCCGCCGTCGCGAAGCTCCTGTTGATGGATGGCCTGAAAGTCCTGGCGGGACAAGGCATCCCGGCATACCGCCGGATCGGCGGTCAATCCGAGAAAACGGCAGACATCCATGAGGGTTTCCATGGGCACGGCGTGCAAGGCCTCGTAGGAGACGAACCGGATAGGGGTCGGACCCAGATCGGCGGCAACCAGGTAGGAGCGGAGGTGATCGCACCACGACGAGAGGTGCACGATGCAAAACGTATCGATATCAAAAGGAATTTTGTCGATGAGGCCTTTGAACCGCCGATGATAATGGTAAAAGGAACAAAGGGCGTCCGGGGCCTTGCGGAAGAGATAAACGACGGCCTTTGGGGTCGGGCTGTACGGGTCGTGGGTCTTAAAGAGGCGATACGGCAATCGAACGCGGGAATCCGTATCCCCGAGGTCCGGCCGCCGGATATCGGGGATGACGTGATTTTCGGTGACGACGGGTCCGGCGTCTGCGGGGATTCCGGCTTCCGTTACGATCACGTCGGACAGCAGGCGCCGCAGCCATGTGCTTCCCGAACGCGGAAAGGAGGCCACGACCACGTCCGACGGACCGATGATCCGCGAATGGGTCTGCAGGAGTTGGCTGTGGGCATCCCGTGCCCCGGCATCCGCGGGGCACGCCGCACGGTACCGGGTGAGGGCCGCAGCGGCGTCGTTTGCCCGGTTCAACCCGAGAAACCCGATCGCCTGGCCGAAATGGTAGGCATGCCGTGCGGGGCGGTGATCCAGGGCATGGGCGAACATTTCCACAGCCTCGGCGCAACGGTATTCCCCAAGACAGGCATAGGCATGACGGGCCACCAGATCCCCGCCGGCGGACAAAAATCCCGGCCCCCGGGCGTGGATGAATTCCGCCGATTTCAAAATCTGCCGCAGCGCGGCCCGGGACTTCAGATCGCCGAGCCCCCAGATCCGATCCACCACCTCGAACTGGGAAGGGGTAATCCGCGGCTCGAGCCTGGAAAAGCATCGAAGGATGTCGGCCGGGACAACCGGTGAACGGGCATCGGGCGCCGCGCCGGCAACCGTGGGCGCGGCGACGGTCGCAGCGTCAATCACGTGGCGCTTTCCACAGGCCAGCGCATAACCGGTGATGTTGCCCACCCCGTCGGCAACGGTGGCATCGGCAAGTTCGAGCACGGTTCGAAGCCGGTTCAATGCGCCCGGATCCCGGGGGCCGCCCGTGAAGATCCAGGAATACCCCGCCTCGTCGCACCACCGGACCCATGGATCGGAACCGGCCGTCTCCGGGAAGCATACCAGGATCGTATCGAAACCGGTGTATCGGCGCAGGCGTTGAAAAAACGCCTCGGAGGGCGGTCGACCGATTCCCGGAAAGGCGGCCAGGCATCGGCCCAGGCGCTTCTTTTCTGCGTCCAGCCGGTCGGCGGCAAGGTGCGGCGATGCGTAGCGGATCAGCGGTCCGATGGCGAAGAGTCCCTTGTCCGTGGTCGGCGCCAGGGACCGGGCCTGGGCCGACGAGGCCACCAGCACCACGGGCGCCTCCCCGGTCAAGGTGTCCGCGACAAACCGGCCGCCTTCCACCGGGCATCGGGTCTCCACGGAGACCTTGGGATCGTAATCCGATGGGATCCCGGCGTATTGCTTTAAAATGGTTCGGGCGCCGAATCGATCGTTCAACGTGAATGCTCCTGGCCGGGCCGGCGAATCCCGGAAATGCGGTCCGACGCCGGCCGTTCCAACGTACGCGGCAGGGCCCTTGCCCAAGGATCCGCGGTACGGAGATCCCCGGCAAGGGAGGAGGCCGCCGTTGCTGTCGGCACGCAAATGATGCAGATGTTATGCCAGAAACCGGAGCAGGCGGGAACGCCGCGCCTCGAGGGCCCGGGATTCGAACGGGGCTTTGTCCGCGGCCGAAAGCCACCGCCCGAAGGTGTCGGCATCCCAGTCCCGGACCAGACGCCGGGGAAGCGCGAAGGGGTCGTGGAAAGGGCTCAGGTCCCCCTGGATGTTGGCGATGCCGGCATCGAATCCGGCTTCGTGAACGATCGTCACGGCATCGGGGCCGAAGTCCGATGCCGCCCCGAAGGGATAGGAAAAATGACGCACCGGTTCGCCGGTCAGCGCCTCCAGCTGTTTTTTCGACAGATAGATTTCCCGGATCTGGGCTTCTGCGGCAAGTCCCGCCAGACGGGAATGGCTCACCGTGTGGGCGCCGACGGCCATGCCGGGTATGGCGGCAAGGGCCTTCACCTGGACGGCGTCGAGACGGCGGTGGTCCTCGCAGACCCTCGGCTGCCGGCCGGCCCATCGCAGCAGACCTTCCAGGATCGCGGCCCGGTCCGCCGGTGCCGCCGGTCGCAGACGCCGGCAGGCGGCCTCATAGGCCGAGAGCCGCTGGAGCGGATCGTCCATCGCCCAGGATTTGAGACCTTCGGCGGCCTCCATGGCAAGGGTCCCGGGCAGCGGGTCTTCGAAAAAAAGGTGCGCAAGCGCGTCCCACCAGAACTCCCGGAAATCGCCGATCCCGCCGGAGGTCACGAAAATCGTGCCCGGCAGATCGTATTTTCGAAGGATCGGCGCGGCATGGGTCAGGTTGTCCAGGTACCCGTCGTCAAAGGTGACGGCCACGGTACCCGGCTCCAGGGCATTGGCCTTCCGGGCAGCCACCAGGGCCTCCAGGGAAACGACCCGGCGCGTCTTCTTCAAAATGGCCATCTGGGCGTCGAAGCGTGCCGGCTCCACGCAGAGAAGCTGCGGATCGAGCCGGTCGCGGCCGACCCGGTGATACAGGAGGATCGTGGGCGGGACCGGCGGTGCCGTTCCGATCCGGGACGGCGCCCTGCCCGGCTTTCGGATCGTCAGGGTGAAGACGATGGGATAATCCGGATCGTTGCGTTCCAG
>JBJKPT010000153.1:0-2507 GCA_046706045.1 Desulfobacterales bacterium | reverse complement strand
CTGTTGAGCCGATTCACGTCCTTGACGTGATCGCTGGTGTAGTCTTCTGCCGTCAGCCCTACGGATTTGGCCTTCAGGCGAAGATTTACGTCTTTGCTGACGAGAATCACGCTGCGATCAGGATTGTCCTCGGAGACCCAGAAGGCCGTGTTGAGAATGTGATGATCCGGTTTGGCCGTGCTGAAGCTCGACGCCAGCAACGGGTGAAAGGTCCGCTCCAGCTGAACGGAGATTTTTCCCTTGCCGTCGCCGATGGGGATGCCGCCGTTGAAGATCCGGGTGGCGCTCAGGCTGTCCAGGGATCGGAGAAACTCGCGGGCGTGCACGTTCAGGGCGTTCTTGCCCTTCTTGAACTGATCGAGCTCCTCGATGACGGTGATGGGGATGACGATGTCGTGTTCGTGAAAGTGATAGATGGAGGAGCTGTCGTGCAGAATGACGTTGGTGTCGAGGACGAAAATTTTTCGCGTTTCCATCAGGCTCCATGGGTGCACGGTTCGCCGGCAGGCGTTTGCCCGGGGGTGTAAGCGGGTATTGGGTCCTCAGCGATTGCCCATTCGCCGTTACAGGGGGCGACATGAAGCGGTGCTTCGATTCGATGCCGATCGGCGATGCGCAAACGAGTCATAACGGTTCGGTGGCCGTCTCTTTGAATCCGGCCCGTGAGACGCTTTTTCAGGTGCGCGTCGAATCGGGGATCCGTTTTCGTTCGTCTAGAATTTGACACGCCATATTGTGTATGTCAACCGGGAATCCGGTACATGTTGCGGTTACCTGCCAAATTTTACGCGACTTCCATTTCTCCGATGCCGTTTTCATCCCACCCGGGGATGAATATTTTCAACCGTTGCGGATTGCGCTATGACCGTGGCCGCACCGCAACGGCACCTTGGGTCTCAGGCCTGCGGTTTTTGCCCGATGCGGCAACGACCATTTCGGATTGGGCATGACAACCGGGCAAGAAATCGCCCGACAAGGAGGACCACGGATACCATGAGTCGTTATCTGTTGCTGGACGTTGGGGCCGGGACCCTGGACATTCTTTGGTTTGACCAGCGCACCGGCGAGCATTTCAAGGCCGTGGTCGCCTCGCCGGTTCGCACCGTGGCGGCTGAGGCGGCGGCCCTTCCGGGAAATCTGGTCGTGACCGGCGGGGAAATGGGCGGCGGACCGGTCAGCCAGGTCCTGCGGCAGAGGGCCGCCCAATCCCGGGTGATCCTTTCCCGGTCGGCCTCGGCCACGGTGCACCACGATCCGCAACGGGTCCAGGCCATGGGCCTGTCCATCGTTTCCGATGATGAGGCCGAATCGCTGGCCCGGAAAAAATCTTTCAGCCGTCTTCACCTGGCAGATATCCGGGGAGAAACCTTGAAGGCGGTTCTGGGTGCCATGGGCGTGCCGCATGCCGTCGATACGATCGGTGCCTGTGCCCAGGATCATGGTGTGCCTCCGAAGGGGGAATCGCATCTGGATTTTCGGCACCGGGGTTTTGCCGCGGCCCTGGATCGGTCGGCGCGGCCCGAGTCCCTCCTCCACGATGGGCGTCACGTTCCGGAGGCGTTTAACCGCCTGCGCTTCATGGCCGCCACGGCCCAGGGGCTTCCCTGCGACGCGGTTTACGTCATGGATAGCGGTATGGCAGCAATCCTGGGGGCATCCATGGATCCGGGCTGCCCGGACACCGCACCGGCCATTGTCCTCGATATCGCCACATCCCACACCGTGGGGGCAGCGGTTTGTGGCGGAGATATTGCCGGATTTTTCGAATACCATACAAAAGACCTTACCCGGCAGAGGCTGGAAGCGCTGATTCTTGCCCTTGCCGAAGGCCGCCTTCGACACGAGGCCGTTCTTTCCGAGGGCGGTCACGGCGCCTATCACCGGCAGGCCATCGTCTTTGACGAAACCGGCATCATCGTGGCCACAGGCCCCAAAAGGGCGCGGATGCAGGGCTCGGCACTGCCCATTGTCTGGGGGGCGCCCTGGGGAGACAACATGATGACCGGAACGGTCGGGCTCCTGACCGCGATCCGCCGCCATTGCAAGGCACCCGATATTCGATTTCCGGCAGCCGGGGACTAAGTGGTCACGGAGATAAGGCAATGGCATTCGATGACCGATCCATCCAGGGCCGCGGCGTTGCGCGGCGCTCAAATGCACCGGGTACTCCCGCTTCTCGCGCCTTGCGGCCCCGGTGCCTTGACCATTTCGGTGCACACCGAATTGTACTTCCAGGACCAGTGAGGGGTCCGATCTTTGTCGTCACGGCATCCTGGTATCTGTGGCTTTCCTTCTTTTTAGGTCGGATACCCGCACCATACGGGCATTTTTCGGGGGATGATCATTTCAATAGCCCGGCAAAAAGGAATCGACACGGATTTCTTCCGGCGAAATGCTGAAAATCAGGCAGTTCGGTGTTGACTTTCCTTGAGTTCTGAATCATATAACAGCCGAGTTTGATCAAGTCGTAAAAAGTCGCTTTTTCCCTTTTTCCGTCATTCCGGCGA